>JAATGW010000617.1 GCA_015654495.1 Chitinophagales bacterium | reverse complement strand
GACCTGGGAATCAGTGATCCCTGATTATAGAATTGAAAATCTTGATGAACTTGTTTCTTTGGTCAACTCAAACAATGCTAGTTAAAATTAATTCAGATAACATAGATGAATAACCGAAAAAAGATTTCGACAGTCACCTGTTTAGCTGCACCTCTGATCGGTGAAGATCACAGGCAATAAACGGGTAATTCCGGCTGACCTTTAGTTGGTGAAATTTTCTTATTCCGGAGAAATCAGACTAAATTAAATTTCAATGCCGGATCAGTAAAGAAATTAAGGGCTCACTGGTATAGTCGCTTCGGTCCCAATTAATTATTTTAAATGCACATTAAAACCACAGTTATGAAGTATACATTCTTTTTTTCTTTAAGTTTTATTCTTAGTACGGTTTATGTAAATGCACAGGTAGCAATAAAGCCTGCAATTGGAATTAATTTCAGTGATTTCAGCAAAGACGCAACAACCGGGGAGTACAAATCCAAAGTCGGATATCAAATCGGGGGCTCTGTAGCATTTGGAAAAAAATGGTATTTCGAGCCGGGCATTTTTTATGTAAAAAAAACAACCGAATATGCAGACGAGAATTCTCAGACAGAGGATCTGGATTTCAATCTCACCGGAATACGGATACCGGTCGCAATAGGTTTAAACCTGATCGGACATGAAAAATCTGCGTTTGGTCTCCGGGTCTTTGGTGGTCCTTCTGCTTTTATCCTGACATCGAAAACATTTCCTACAGGTAGTGAAATCAATAACGCTTCCTTCGGGGTTTTTGCAGGTGCCGGGCTTGACATCACTATCATATTTGTTGAAGCCACTTATGAATGGTCGCTCACTGATATTTCAAAAGACATTTCTACCGTTGACGTTGGAAAAAGCAGGTCACTGTTTGTACATGCAGGAGTAAGGATTCTGCTATAAAGATATAACGTTCAACGTTAAACGTTTAAAGTTGAACGTTGAATGTTTACTTTTTTGGTTTTAAGGAGGCGCTTGCACAGTGCGTTTTTTATTTTTGATTTAACTGTTTTGCAAAAAAATTATTCTATTGCTTCATGCCCTTCTGGCTCGGTCAGATGTCCCCGTTATAAATTCTAAGGTCATCCGATCGGGGAAATAATTCCACATTAACATAGGGAAACAAATGCATGCCCGTTAACGGCGACACTATCATATAGTAAATACGTACATACTTGTTTTTTTCTGAAAATTGACGGCTTTGTGATTGGTGTTAAGAAATTTGTTGATAAAACGCAAGTAGAAAAATCAGAAAAAGTTTGTTGGAGAATTTAATTCATATAAATTACAATCGATTTAGTAAATTCACTTAGTATTTTTTCTGTACCCCTTTGATTTCCGCTGCTCTGATTCCTCCACAGATACAAGGTTGTTTGTTTTTTGAGAACGAAGCTATTCCTGAAGAAGCCCCCCGATCGGATTGCTTACCAGGGTTTTAAGCCTTTGTTTTCGGCTAGATTTTCAATTCAAATACACGATTGCAGCCGGAGTTTTATTTGATATAAAATAACCGGGAGAGCTTACAAAAAGATGTTTTCATGTGAAGTTCGCGTGTAAGTGGGATGTTGTTTTTATAACCGTAGACCCTTAGACAATCTGAATTTTATCCAACTTTTACAATGTCTGATGACTGCAATTTATTTGCGATCAGATGTATTAATTGTCGTATGAAGCCAATATCAGAAGGGTAAGTGTATTAGAAGTGCAAGCGCATTTTTTTGTCATAAGCAGCGTTGGTTTTTCATGTAGTTGGAGGTACTCATTTAATCTTATTGTTTTCTTATTTGACCCGCTTTTATGTAAGCGAGCTCGGCGGAGCCACAGGATTTGACGAATATCATAACACCGGACTTTTAACCTAATAACCTATTGAATGATGACTGAAAGAAAGTGGTTTGCAGTTTACACTATGCCGCGATGGGAGAAGAAAGTAGCAGAGCGGCTTTCCAGAAGTAAAATTGAAAATTATTGTCCCTTGAACCGTGTGGTAAGGCAATGGGCCGACCGCAAAAAAATTGTACATGAGCCACTTTTCACTTCCTATGTTTTTGTAAGAGCCACAGAAGCTGATCTAACCTTTTTGAAAAAAATTGATGGTATTATTAATCTGGTATATTGGGTAGGCAAACCCGCTGTGATAAGAGATGAGGAGATTCATGCCATCCGTCGTTTCCTTGAAGACTACCAGAACGTGAAGTTGGAGAAAACAACTGTAAATATAAACGATGCTGTGCGGGTTGTTACAGGACCTTTTATGGGTCAGGAAGGGCGAGTTGTTGCTGTCAAGAGCAAAACGATTAAAATTATTCTGCCATCATTAGGCTATTTGATGTCTGCGGAAGTAGAAATGACAAAAGTGGAACTTATAAGAAATGAAATAAACCTGAATGCAAGACATTATGCAATAACATCAGATGGAAATAATTTCAATTGATCTGATGCAAAAAATCGACTGTGCCTAGCGATATCCCCAATATCTGATTACTCCCGAATCAAAATTGTATTCTGTTTTCTTTTTGCTTTGATTTAACGGTTTGACGAACTTTTCAACTGACAATTATTTATATGGAAATTAATCAGTCGGACTCCTTATTAAAGGAAGGAAAAATTTCAAATAAATTGTGGTACAGATATTTCCCATATTGGCCGTTATTTATGATTCTATTGATAATATCGTTATTGTCAGCTTTTGCTTTTTTGCATTATTCGCCACAGGTTTATGAATCAAATGCTTCACTAATAATAAAAGATAACAAACGGGGAATAGAAGACGCGAAAATGATAGGAGAAATAAACCACCTTGCTGCTCCTACCATAGTCGAGAACGAAATGGAGGTGTTTAAATCTAGATTTTTAATGCGGGAAGTAGTTAAAAACCTCAATTTATATGCACCAGTTTATGAAGAAAGAAGATTCTTTCCGGCATCTGCATATTCAACGTCTCCAGTAAAAATAGAAATTCAGAATTTGGATTCACTATCCGAAATGGATCGGATTTATTTCAGCTATGAACCGGACAATAAATTTGTTGTTGTTGGTAAAGTACCGTATCCTATAGGAGAGTGGGTAAAAACTCCGTATGGAACTATGAGATTCACTTTAAATAATCAGTTGAAACAACCTTTAGAATCTGTATATTTTTCACTAGTCGATCCAAAGAAAATTGCGCATGAGTTGTTAACAAGACTTGATGTTTCTTCTAATCGCCTTTCATCTGTTGTTTATTTGAAACTTCAGGATGAGGTACCTGAACGTTCAGAAGACATACTCAATGAACTTATCAAAGTATACAATCTCGCCAATCTTAGTGATAAAAATGTTCTGGCAAAAAACACAATGGCTTTTGTTGAAGGAAGATTGCGTTTAATTTCTCAAGATATTGATACAATTGAATATCGCCTTGAACAATACAAATCTGATGAAGGCGCTGTGAATTTGAGCGAACAATCAAAACTATTTCTGGAAAATGTAAGTGTTAACGACCAGAAACTAAGTGACCTGAATATGCAGCTGCTGGTGTTAAAACAAGTGGAAGATTATGTCCTTTCAAAAGACAACAAAGGTTTTATTGTTCCTTCAACATTGGGTGTTGAGAATCAAGCTTTATCAGGAATCTTAGAGAAATTGTACAACTATGAGCTAAGGCACGAACAATTGAAACGAACCAATGGCGAAAATAGCCCCGCAATTGCGTCTATAATTGATCAGATTGAAAGAATAAAACCTACAATCCTTGAGATAGTAAGAAACCAGAGGAGAAATATCGAAATAAGTAAGTCAAATCTCTCATTGACAAATGGAAGTTATAATACTTTTCTTCAAAATCTTCCCAAAAAAGAAAGGAGGCTAATTGAAATAAGCCGTGAGCAGAATATCAAAGGAACTATTTATACTTACTTACTTCAGAAGAGGGAAGAGACAGCTTTGTCACAGTCACTAGTTCCAGATAGCCGAGTGATTGATAATGCAGATACTTCAGAAATCCCAATCAGCCCGAATCCCAAATTGATTTACATTTTGGCAGTAGGATTAGCCTTGAGCCTGGGCTTTATTATTGTTTCTTTACCAGCGCTGTTTAACCGCACATTAATGTACCGGCATCAGATAGAAGAAATGACGGATTTTCCGATTATTGGCGAAATAACCTTAGATAAAAAGAATATTCCTTTAGCTGCAAATGCGGGAGTGGTAAATATGATTTCAGAACAGTTCCGAAGATTGAGAACCTCTTTTTCATATTTGGGAATTGGAGCAAAAAGAAAAAAAATCCTGGTTACCTCCACTATATCAGGTGAGGGTACAAGTTTTATCGTTGCAAATTTGGGGCTAAGTTTTGCAACTAGTGGCAAGAAGGGGGTAATAGTTGATTTTGACTTAACAAATCCGAAGCAACCAGAACTTTTGGGTGAAGAAGAGGAAAAGGGAATTTCTGATTTTCTAATGGGAGAAGCCGGATACGCTGATATTCTTAAAAGAGTAAAAATAAATAGTAATCTCTTTTTGATTCAGGCAGGCGTGCGCAAAGATATATACTTAGATCAGATGAATGAAAATGATATTAATGGATTGTTTCAATATTTGGATGATGTATTTGACTACATAATTGTTGATACTGCCCCGGTTG
>JAATGW010000294.1 GCA_015654495.1 Chitinophagales bacterium | reverse complement strand
GGAATTTGTGTAATTCAAAGAACCTCCAAACGTAATCCAGCTGTTTACTTTCTGTTCCAGTGTAAGTCTGGTTGTTAGTCTTTTAAAATCGTTTTTCTTAATCATACCTTCCTGATCGGTATAACCTGCGGAAACATAGTACTGTGTGCGATCTGTTGCACCAGATACATTTACTGAATGGCTTTGTGATAGTCCGGTCTGGTAAATAAAATCATACCAGCGCGTATCAACTATTTTCCCATCAGGGCCGGTTTGAGTAAAGAAACCACGTGCTGGTGTTCCCGGAGCAGGAACAGGAGGGGTACCGGCATTCGTCAGACCTTCATTTTTAAGGTCAGTATATTCCTGAGCATTTAATACTTCAATCAGGTTAAAAGGAGAGGTCCATCCTACCCACCCGTCATAGTTTACACGGGCACGACCCTGACGACCTTTCTTTGTAGTAATCAATAAAACACCTGCACCAGCTCTTGATCCATAGATGGCAGTAGCTGCAGCGTCTTTCAACACTTCAACGCTTTCAATATCATTAGGATTAATGTCACCCAAAACGTTATTGGATGCCGTACCTCCAAAGTTACCGGTAAAGGCCGGAACTCCATCGATAACAACCAGCGGAAACGAACTTAGACTGATGGAATTCACGCCACGTACACGTATAACCGGTGGTGTATTTAATGCTCCATTCGGCATCGTTACACTTAATCCGGCAGCCCGGCCTGATAATCCCTGTTCAAAACTCTGAACAGGAAGATTACTTATTGATGAGCCTTTTACACTGGCAACGCTTCCGGTCAGGTCCTTTTTTCGTTGTGTTCCATATCCCACAACAACAACCTCCTGAAGATTGCGATCTTCCTGGCCCATGGTGACATCAAAAATGGTCCTGTTGTTTGTTGCTACTTCAATTGAAGCCAGTCCAACACCTGAGAATACAAGCGTTTTTGCGTCGGCTGGCAGCGAAAGACTGAAAGTACCATCTGAGGAAGTAGTGGTTCCTGCAGTGGATCCCTTAACTGTGACAGACACATTCGGAACCGGACTTCCGTTAGCATCTGTAACTTTTCCAGTTACAGTTCTGGATTGGGCTAACACCTGTCCTGCAAAAAGGACAAGCCCCAGCACCAAAAAAAACAGTTTTCTCATGTTTTTGATTTTTTTGGTTTAAAATTTCAAGGCGGTAAAAATAAGGGTAGGACAACTAATTGTTAAATTTTGATGCACGAAATATTAGTCTGAAACATTATTCGGTGCCTATTAATGGCTTTGTGTAAAATACCTACTTAGCAGACATTTAATGTTCTGAAGGATTGTGAAATAGCTCTTCAATCTTTTAATCAAAAGATGAATGTTTTCGAAGAGATTATTGTTGATTTTAAAAATTTTGTAAAAAAATCTTTAGTATGGTGAACTTTTAAAATATCTGCCAATTCAATGGCAGCTATAATTTTCAACTCATTTTTATATTAAAATGGGATTAGAAAATAGCATCAGGAAAACATGACAAAAATGCTTTTTATTTTATTTTTTCTGCTTGCTGAAAGTAATAAGCAAAACGGGTAAGAGGACCAGATTGGTTAATGTCGCCGATAATAATGTGAAAGATGTGAGCCAGCCCAATGCTTTTGTTCCGCCAAATCCACTGAATACGAAAATGATAAAACCTGCAATCAATACAAGCGATGTATAAATGATACTGATACCGGTTTGACGAATCGTATGCATTACGGTTTGCTTGATATCATAATGGTGTGTTGGCAGTTCCTGCTTATAATTTACCAGGAAACGGATTGTAACATCGATGGCTATACCTAAAGCAACGCTGAAAACAAGCACGGTCGAGGGTTTCAGTGGAATGCCAACCCAGCCCATAATTCCGGCTGTAAGTAAAAGTGGAATAATATTGGGAATCAGCGAGCAGATAAGGATCCTGAATGAACGAAAAAGATAAAGCATACAAAGTGAGATCAGGAGAAATGCCCAGATAATACTATCCTTTAAACCATTAATGATAAACCGGCTACCCTCAAGAAATGTAATCGTTGTGCCTGTATCCTCCACCCTGTAATTTGTAGAGTCAAAATATTTTGACGATTCGGTTTCAAGAGAGTCAAGAAGTTTCGGAAGTCTCTTGCTGCCCACATCAGCCATATTAATACTGATCCGGGTTGTCTGCCGGTTGGAATCAATAAAGGTGGAAATAAGTCGCTGAAATC
>JAATGW010000573.1 GCA_015654495.1 Chitinophagales bacterium | reverse complement strand
TATCCGACTGGAAACTTTTCCCAACCGCTGTGTTGATATGCGGACGGTTGATCGTAAGGATCGCATCCGTCCTGAAACCCAGGTCCGCACGCATCACGTACCGCAGCTGCGAACCAATGACGACCGACGCTATGATAAACAACAGCGATATCGTAAACTGGAAAACAATAAGTCCTCTGCGCAGCATTCCTTTTCCGCCCCCGGGTGCCGAAGTGATCCCTTTCAAGGTCACCGTGGGCTGATAGTTTCCCAGCACTTTTGACGGATAAAAACCCGCCAGGAGGGTGGTCGCCGCAGTTACCAGCAACAAAAATAAAAGTGTACCGCCATCCACCTGGAAATGAACTCCGGCTGGTATCAGATCAACGAACACATTGAACGCCGGTCTTACCATCAGCATCGCAAGACCCACCGCAGCCAGCGTCAACACCAGGGTTTCGGTAAAAAACTGTACTGCGATGCCCGACTTGCTGCCTCCCAGCACTTTTCGAACGCCGATCTCTCTCGCTCTTTGCATGGATTGCGCGGTGGACAAATTGACAAAATTGACAATGGCGAGAATAAGGATAAAGCCTGCCACGGCTATAAGTGTGTACAGGACTGGTAGGCTTGCCTTTCTGCCTGTACCGCCATATTCCTGGTGAAAATGGATGCCCGACAGCGGTTTCAAACGGGCGGCGAACGCTGGTTGCGAACCGTAGTGCCGTTTGGCAAAGGCAGTGAATTGCGCATCGATCTGTGAAGCCTTGACATCCTTTGCCAATTTGATCATGGCCTGGCTGGAAGGACTCATATTGTTCCAGCTCTCCAGCTTTATCACCTGCTGAAGAAAACTAACGGGGATCGTAGAATAGGAGATCCATTGGCTAAAATTAAAATCACTATTGCCTGTCCAATCGGCGACGACACCTGTTACAGTGACCATCAACGAATCCTGGTAATAGATGGTCCGGCCGATGATCCTGCCGGGGTCGATACCGCCAAAATATTTTCTGGCCTTTTCCGCGGTAAGCACGACCGAGTTGGGCAAGGTCAGTGAAGTTGCAGCATTTCCGCTCAACCACCGATAGCGAAAGATGTCGAAATATTGTGGCTCCACGATAGCGAGACTACCGTCGTCATCGAAGTTCTTCGTTTCTACATGCTGGTCACCTGGTATTGTCACGCTGGCAGCATAGGTTTGAAAGGCGGTCACAGTCTGAATGCCTGTCATTTCCCGACGCATGGCGGCCGGCATAGGACCAGGTACGCTATTTATATGACCACCATGCATCACTGCATCCACACAAAAGATGCGGTCACGGTCCGGATGAAAATCATCAAAACTGAATTCATACCGGGTAATCAGATAAATGACCAAACAGGCGCAAATACCCAACGATAAGCCCAGCACGTTGACGAGGCTATAAATTTTATTGCGGACGAGACTACGCCAGGCCACGATCCAATAGTTTTTAAGCATAAAAAGTCATTTTGGGAAAAACAGGCAAGTAGATGTTCAAATGGAATACCGAACCCATATTTACCTGATAAACAATTTTTTATGCCGGCTGATGTGCTCTTCGCCGTTCGGTTACGATACATAGGATGTCTGGATTCGTGTCAGGACTCGCTGCTAGCGACCTTCTAATCCCGCCCCGGAAATTCCGCCGATGAACGCACTTCGTCGCAACAAATGCCTGATAGCTGTTCTGACTACTGGCAATAAATTCCAGGTACACTCTCCGGTTTCTTCTTTTTTGCATATCTTTTTTATACAGGATATCTATTCCTGGAGCATCATTTTGTCTCTCCAACCTTGTCAGGTTTTCATTTCTTCGACCTCTTTAATTCGTCTGTTCTTTATGAGGTCCATCAAAACTATTTATTAAATTGGTTTTGTAAAAACAAAGCATGAGAAAATGGATTGTGGCACTTGCAATACTATTATCAGGATTAAGAGTAAATGCACAAAGTACCTGGACCAGTACCGGCATTCCTTCAACAGCTGGTAGATATGATGACATCTTTTTCATAAATGACAGTACAGGATGGGCTGTTGGTGGCGATTTTAAAATTTTTCATACCTCGAATGGCGGCAGCGCCTGGGAAGAACAGTTCTCGCCAAAAAAATACCTGCGTAGTGTAAAATTTCTCACAGACAAACTGGGTTTCTGCGGATCTTTAGACAGCTCTTTATACCGTACCACAGACGCAGGAAAAACCTGGACTGATATTGCTTCTTCTATTTCCCCTAGACCTGTTGGGTTTTGCGGACTTGCCTCACCTGATTCTATGACTATTTACGGATGTGGTATCTGGCATTCTCCAGCCTATCTGATCAGATCAACCGATCAGGGAAAAACCTGGACTTATTTTGATATGTCGGCTTATGCATCTGCATTGGTAGATATGGTATTCACCAGCAGGGATACAGGATTTGCAGTGGGTACTGCTAATCCCTCAACCGATGGTGGCATTATTCTGCGGACAACGAATGGTGGTTTAAACTGGCAGATCCTTCATAAAACCTGGGTTACTGATGATATCATCTGGAAAATCCAATCGCCTGATGGGAGAAATTATTTCGCATCCATTTCTGCAAATCCCATTTCAGGAAACACCCGGATCCTGAAATCAACGGATGGCGGCATTAACTGGAATACGCTTATAATCAAACAAACATTTGAACATCTGCAGTTGATTGGGTTTATAGATTCGTTGAAGGGATGGACGGGTGACTCGCATATTTATGAAACAAAAGACGGCGGAAAAAGCTGGGAGTGGATACTTCCAAATGGCTCAGGTTTTAATCGCTTTTTTCTTGTCAATGGCCGGGTGGCTTATCTCTCAGCAGGAACAATATATAAGCAGACATTTAAGACTGTAACTCCTGTTCCACCCATACCACCTCCAACTGAAAATCATGTATTAAAGATTATGCCGAATCCTACACCGGGAAATGCAATTGCAGAAATAGTTTTCAGCCGTAGTACTTTCGCCAGTCTCGCGATGTATTCATCGGACGGAAAAAGAATCGCGCAATTATTTCATGAATATATTCAGGCTGGTAAAAAAAACACTCCGTTTAATCTCTCGGCTTATCCATCAGGAGTTTATTTTATGGTGTTAAGAACTAATGAAGGATTGATCTATCAGCAGATTGTGAAAAGATAGAAAGCCGGTGATTTTTTCCACTGGTTTTTTCACTGACATGAAATGAATGAAGAAAGGGGACTTTGATTGACACAGATCCCACGTAAATTTCAAACTAAGCGGATTCCTTTGAATACGCTTAGTTTCCTGATTCATCATAAATGAATTTATTCTTCTTTTTACCGGGGAAGTTTTGTAGTTTGAAACCTTTGTGTCAAACCCTTATACGATTGCATGAACTCACTACATTCAAAAGACTACCTGGTTTTCCTGATATACTTTATTGTTGTTGCCGGTTATGGTTACTGGATTTATCGCCGGAAAAAGAAAGCAAGTGTTACTGCATCCCATGATTATTTTTTAGCAGAGGGTTCGCTTACCTGGTGGGCGATCGGTGCTTCTCTTATCGCTTCAAATATTTCAGCTGAGCAGTTTATAGGCCTGAGCGGTAACGGGTTTACAATGGGACTCGCAATATCTACTTATGAATGGATGGCCGCAGCAACCCTGCTTGTAGTCGCCATATTTTTTATTCCTGTTTACCTGAAAAACAAAATATATACGATGCCGCAGTTTCTGCAGCAGCGTTATAATGGTACCGTAGCGATGATCATGGCGGTGTTCTGGTTATTGTTATATGTGGTTGTGAATCTTACATCGATACTTTTTCTCGGAGCTCTTGCCATCAGCAGCATATCCGGAATCAGTCTTACTTTATGTATGATCTTCCTTGCTGTCTTTGCTGTTTTCATCACACTCGGCGGTATGAAGGTGATTGGATATACAGACGTGATACAGGTTTTTTTCCTGATTCTCGGCGGACTTGTAACGACCTATCTGGCATTGGACCTGGTAGCGCAGCACTATGGCGGCAATGGTATGGTAGAAGGATTTAAACAGCTTACAAAAAATGCTGATGAGCATTTTCATATGATCTTTAAAAAAGATAATCCCAACTATCTCAGCTTACCGGGTCTTACTGTTCTGATAGGGGGCATGTGGATAGTAAATCTTAACTACTGGGGTTGTAACCAGTACATCACGCAAAGAGCGCTTGGCGCAGATCTTGGTACTGCGAGAAAAGGTATTCTATTTGCTGCATTTCTTAAACTGCTGATGCCTGTAATTGTAGTTCTTCCCGGTATTGCAGCATTTCTATTACATAAGGAGGGCGTGGTTATCGGTGATGTGGATATCCGCAGTGCAGTAGGTGTGGGTAATGAATTGGTGCAGGATAAAGCGTATCCGGTTTTATTAAACCTGCTTCCTTCCGGATTAAAAGGCCTTGCTTTTGCAGCATTAACTGCAGCCGTTGTTGCATCACTGGCTGGAAAAGCAAATAGTATCGCAACAATTTTTACACTCGATATTTATAAAAAGCAAATTGCACCTGAAGCAGACGAAAAGAAAATGGTATGGGTAGGTCGTGTATCAGTTGTGATTGCCATGCTGGTTGCCGTGTTAATTGCGCCGTTCCTTGGCATCGATAAGAAGGGTGGATTTGAGTTCATTCAGGAATACACCGGATTTGTATCGCCGGGTATTTTTGCCATGTTCATACTCGGATTTTTCTGGAAGAAGACTACCTCAACAGCTGCACTATTTGCAACAATTGGTGGTTTTCTGCTTTCAGTACTATTTAAAGTTCTTCCAAAATGGACTAATCTTGAATGGCTGAGTCCAATGGGTTTTTCCAAACTTGTAGATCAGAAAGACGGAACACAGTTGTTTGAAATCCCCTTTCTCGACAGGATGGGTTTTGTATTTATCATTTGTGTGCTGGTGATGGTTATCATTAGCCTCTACGAAAATAAAAAAGGAATTATACCAAACGGTCTTGAGATCGACAAAAAAATGTTCAGGCTGGCGCCATCATTTGCAGCCGGAGCGCTCATTGTAACCGGAATTTTAACCGCATTATATTATTTTTATTGGTAGTCATCAATTTCCTGGAAATTTTAAGATATCCTGAAGTTCGGTAATATCTTTTTGCTCTTGTATTTAATCATATGTAGCAAAACCTCTGAAAATTTTCAGTGACCCGTCTTTTTCTCTTTTCCAGATTGCGATATTCTTTCCGGTTGAAACTCCGGACCAATCACCATTCCTTACGATTGCAATATGACTCGCATACACAATTACGAAATTTCCCAGATGATCAATGCGATCGTTGCGGATATCCAGTTTCTCAAACACAGGCAATTCTGTAACATGCTTTTTCAGAAAACTATCAATGGCATTCCGGCCTTCTACCGGAGCCTGAAAATTATAAAACACTTTTGCATCGTTGGAGTAAAACTGCGACCACACAATTGGATCGTGCTGAGTAATACATATCTCCTGCAACCTGCTCAGTGCGGCAAGTTCAAAACTGATCGGACTGTTCACTGGTACATGTGAAATGAATGCAATAGTAACAGCGGGAATTTCATCGAATTTTAAGAGATCATTATTTTCCAGTTTGTGATTATAGTTCCAGACTTGTGTGATAAGGAGAAGGCTATCGTTAAGACGCTTCTCCCAGATATCTCCATACTTTCCTTTAAACAAATACTCATGTCCTGAACTTCTGAGTATTAATTTCATTTCAAAATTCCCGAATTCAACAATCTGCGAACCCAGGTTCAATATTTCAGTTTCTTTTCTTGTATATTCTTTTATGATAAATCTACCTGAGAAAGCTGTATAGTATTTTATCATATTGGATTTGCCGAGTGTCGCTTTCTGAAACTCCGGCATGGTGCGGATTTCGTTTGAACAGAAATTGTTTACTCCAATAAAATTTCCACTGAGCATAGCTTTTGAAATTGCTGACCGGTAATTGTCCAGAACATCTTTTACTTTTTTCTCTTCTGCATTTTGTGCGGTAGCTGATTGAAAAGAGATCAGAATCAAAAAGATTGTGGGAAATGATTTGCGGATTATTATCATAACAGGGTATTAGTTCAGGTGATTATGGGTTCCGATTTCGCGGTATAGCCGGAGTGAATGATCAGGCTGGCGTTTCCAGATGCGAATACCTTTGCCTTCCGTTTTGCCCGAAAAGCCATTGCTGGTCCATTTAACTTTGAAGAATGGATATTCAAGAATAAAATCACCGTGGTACTCATAATAGTAGGTGTAACATTGAATTGAATCGATGATTACATTTCCACGCGAGCTGTATTCCTGCAGATAGGTCGTGATATTTTTCATTCCTGAAACTGTTTGTTCGGCAAAGGGCATAAAGCTCCCATCGTTTGTATATATGCCGGCACGAAGTTTCCCATCGCGATTCCTGACTCCTTTTTCAATGAGAGCGTTGTAAGCTTTCAATTCGAAAGGGATATCCCTCTGATTCAAAAGTTCCTTTTCATCGGGTTGCGGCTTATGTATATCGACCACAAGAAATTCCGGATTTTCCACCTGATGAAAGAAACCATTGGCTTCTCCTTTTAATTTATAGCTTCCATCTGATTCCATTTTCCATATATGCCAGTATTTTCCGTTTTGTTTAATGAGCGTATCAGCTTCGCCGGCTGCGCTGTATTCTTTCTGAAAAATTCCTGACTCCACAATCGTGCTGTCCATCGAAATAAATTCAGTTGATTTTTTTTGCAGACTGTTTATTTTCTGGCGCCGGAAAATTTCGCTGTAATAAGGTTTCAATTCTTCCATGCCAGTCAGGGTAAGCTGGTACTCCGGCATACTGATGGTATTATTGCTATAAAAAGAAAGGTATTGTTCCAGGCTGTCATTTTTTTCCGCATCTGTCATTGCATCGGTTAATTGCTGAAGCGCCTCTTTGAAATCAGTATTTACAGTTGCAGTTTCTTTTGCATCATTACAGGCACAGAATGCAGTTGCGATTAAGATAAGAAAACCAGGTCTGGATAACATCTCTATATTTTGATTTCAAAACAAGGATCTATATTGCGGAAGGGAAAATTTATTTGCTGAAGCACAGTTTTGTATTGACAAGAAGCAGTTTTGAAGTACGAAGTACGAGGTACGAAGTCCGAAGTAAGAAGTAAGAGGTAAGAAGTACTGAAAGTAATAAGTTCCAGCTCAAACAATTTCTGATGAAATCCATTGCAGAGCCGGAGGCTCGATGATCTTATAGCGGCGGATTTCAATCCGCCGAAATGCGATACGAGGTCCGAAGTTCGAAGTTAAACAGCCAATACAAGAAGCTATAAGCAGCCAGCTGGAAGGCTTTGGTTATTCACGCAACATATCGCTAATCTTCATTAAATTACCAGTTAACTCATTGCCCTTATTTTGGAGAAACTATTAAGCCATATTCAAAACTATTATCGGCTTTCGCATGCTGCGCAGGAAGCTGTGTCCGAATCTTTCAGCGAACAGGTATTCTCAAAAAATGATTTCCTTCTTGCCGAGGGAAAAACATGCAGGCATCTTTATTTTCTGGAGAAGGGAGCTTTAAGAGGCTATTATCACCTCGATGGAAAAGAAATCACCTATTGGTTTGGTTTTGAAAATGATTTTGTTACTTCCTTCCATAGTTTTATTACACAGGAGCCGGCTGTGGAGAATATTCAATTGATTGAAGGCAGTGTGCTTTGGTCAATTTCAAAAGAAGATCTTACAAAATTATTAGATCGCTATCATGAAATCGAAAAGCTGTTGCGGATTGCTTACGAAAAATATTATATCCGGCTGGAAGAGAGATTTGTAAATGCGCAGTTCAAGACCGCTGCTGAAAGGTATGAGCAACTTTTAAATCAACAACCACATATTCTGGAAAGAGTTAGTTTGGGTCAGGTTGCTTCTTTCCTTGGCATCAGCCAGGAAACCCTGAGCCGCATCAGGAGCAAGTTTCAGGAATCCGGCGGATGAGTGTTCGCCGCTGATGATTATTTTAAAAGTTCATAATCGATTTCCAGGAAATCTTCCACATTGTTTAGCCAGAACTCCTGGACAAACCTTGTGTGATCCGGATGATTGGAATAATTATTATAAAGTTCTGCAGATGCAAATTCCATCGACAAGCCATACTCATATTTATTCTTATCGCTGACCTGTTTCAGGCATTCAAAGTGTTCAACGCCTTGAATATTAGCCAGCTTTTTTGCTTCTTCAAAGAACCGGGCCTGGCTTGCAGCGCCAATGGATTGTTTAAATTTTAAAACTACGGTATGCCTGATCATAGAAATTTTATTTTACCGGAATTGTCTTATATGGATGATGATTCTATCTCCTAATATAAGCATGAAAGAATCAGCCGGAAAAATCAATTTCAGCGAAAATGCATTTCCTGCAGGAATAAGAACGCTGGAAATTCAGCCACAAATTTCATAGCCATGATCTATTTAACAATTGTATCTGTTGTTTTTGACGGAAGTCAAAAATAACGCAGGGAACGACTACTATGTTTGCCGGATAAACATGTATATGGAACAGAAACAAATGCTTCAACCCTCCTCTGCATTTATCGGCGCATCATGGACGGCATTACTTATTGGCGTAACCGCTTTTTTGATCGGGCTATGGAACGCCGACATGCAATTAAATGAAAAAGGCTATTATTTCACGGTACTGATGTTCGGACTTTTTGCTGCTATTTCAGTTCAGAAGGCGGTTCGCGACCAGATGGAAGGAATTCCAGTTACCAACCTCTATTATGGGATAGCCTGGTTTTCAACTATTCTGACTATTGTATTGCTGACTGTCGGATTATGGAATGCTGAACTAGCGCGTAGTGAAAAAGGATTTTATGCAATGTCATTTGTGCTGAGTATGTTTTCGGCCATTGCGGTTCAGAAAAATACGAGGGATATGAAGGCAGTGCGGAGAACAGACTCGTGATTTATGCGGTTGTCCGGAAAATAATAAATAGAAAAACGAAATAATCTGTATCTGATAAAACAAAAAACCGCGAAGAAAACCCAAGGAATTTCTTCGCGGCACTTTCATTCTGTATGTCTGATCGATCTTCAGTACTTCTTACTTCTTACTCTTACTTCAGAAATAGGGAAAACGAAATAATCTGTATCTGATAAACAAAAAACCGCGAAGAAAACGAAAGGAATTTCTTCACTGCTCTTTCATTCTATATGTCTGATCGATCTTCAGTACTTCTTTCTTCTTACTTCCTACTTCTTACTTCTTACCTCATACCTCATACCTCTTACCTCATACCTC
>JAATGW010000385.1 GCA_015654495.1 Chitinophagales bacterium | reverse complement strand
TTCCGTTTTAAACAGCAGTCCCTAATTGAGTACCTCTTCTATTATTTTGTTGATATCATCAGCCCGCTCCATCACCATCAGGTGGCCGCCATGATTAATCCGGTGTGAAGGATTTGTAAAGCGTATGGGAAATACGATATCGCTTGTGCCATGAATATGAATAAAGTTCCCGCCATCTGAATTGCCATCCCACTCAAGAGCTGCAATAATTGCCCAGCGAATAAATTCCGCATTTGCTGCTTTTATCATAGAGCGGATGATGTTTTTGTCTTCATCCGATTCAGCAGTAAAAATCCTGCGGATCATAACTGTCTTTTTAATCATTGCTATGGGAACCATTTTTGGTATTCCGGCGCGGTGCATCCATCTGAAATAGCCAGGCAGGTGCTGATGATCCGAAATGCTGGCAACAAGGATCAGTTTTTCTGCAGGATATATTTTATTGATTTCAACAGCAAGCATGCCTCCGAATGAAACTCCCACAAGGATAAATTTCTGCGTCCGGTCCATTTGATCGGACATACGAATCGCATAGCTTCTAAGACTCTCATTTTTTTCAGGAATCAGCCAGTTTAGAAAAACAGTTTCGAAATGATCGGGAAAACGAATATGACGGAAAACCCTTTCATCCGCTGCCAAACCTCCGATGAGATATGCTTTCATATACTAAAATTACACATTGCCCTCATCTTAAACCCTGGAGGTTTAGCTCCACTGCTGAAACCCTTAACTTTACTGCTCTTAATTTACATATGATGGATATCAGAAATAATATTCTGGAAACGATTGGCAATACTCCCCTTATCCGGCTGAATAAACTCACCAAAGATTTTCCCTGTGATGTGCTGGCAAAAGTGGATTACTTCAATCCGGGAAATTCTATAAAAGACCGGATGGCGGTTAAAATGGTTGAAGTAGCTGAAAAAGATGGAAAGCTTAAACCTGGCGGAACAATTATAGAATGCACCAGCGGAAACACAGGAATGGGACTTGCACTTGCCGCGATTGTAAAAGGGTATAAATGCATTTTTACCACTACCGATAAGCAGTCCAAAGAAAAAATGGATATTTTGAAAGCAGTAGGAGCAGAAGTAATTGTTTGTCCAACCAATGTGGAACCTGATGACCCGCGCAGTTATTATTCTGTTGCGGCAAGGCTGGCCAAAGAAATTCCCAACTCTTTTCACGCTAATCAATATAATAATCTCGCAAACCGGCTGGCACATTATGAAACAACCGGACCTGAAATCTGGAACCAGACTGACGGTAAAATAACGCATCTGGTATGCGCGGCAGGAACCGGTGGTACGGTAACAGGAACTGCGCAATTTCTTAAAGAAAAAAATCCCGACATACAAATCTGGGCTATAGATGTTTACGGCTCTTTGCTTACAAAATACTTCAATACCGGTGAGATCGACATGAACGAGGTACATCCCTATATCTCGGAAGGTTTTGGGGAAGATTTTGTGCCTGACAATTATGATATGTCGGTGATCGATAAGTTCGAGCAGGTGACGGATAAAGATGGAGCAATCATGGCACGGCGAATAGCAAAAGAGGAAGGACTCTTTTGTGGTTATAGTGCCGGAAGTTGTTTGCAGGGATTAATGCAGTTAAAAGAAGCCCTGAAAAATGGTGATCTTGTAGTTTGTATTTTCCACGATCATGGAAGCAGGTATGTGGCCAAAATCTACAACGACCAATGGATGATGGAAAGAGGTTTTATGGAAGTAAAAACTTTCAAGGATATAATCAATGGTCGCGGTATAAAACAGAAACTTGTATCTGTTCAACCCGGACATACAATTGCGGAGACTGTTGAGCTGATGAAGAAATATGACATCGAACATATTCCAGTTTTACTTGAAGGCGGACCAGTGGGTGCTATTAGCGAGAATGGTTTATTCCAGAAAGTGTTTTCCAATCCTGACATTCGTAATGCAAAAGTGGAGGCCGTAATGGAATCGCCTTATCCAATGGTCGATTTTAATACCCCGGTGGAGAGGATCAGTGCATTAATTAATAAAGAAAATGGTGCAGTACTCGGAAAAGATGAAACCGGGAATTACCATATCGTCACCAAATACGATATTCTTCAGGCGCTGGCAAAATAGAATGAAAATTGACGGAATAGCCTCATTTAGAATATTATACCTGCATTTATCGAATGAAGCCATTTAGGTAAAAGGCCGTTTTTGCGTAGTTTTACTAAAAATCAGCAAGAAAATCTACCCGGCACGATTAGTGTATTATTCCCAATAAAGCGTAAAAACTGTAGTGTTAAAAAAGGGTGAAAACGCTCTTGCACGGGCACTTCAGGGCCTATATCTTTGTTGCAGAAGTTGATTGAAAGGATAAGTACACCTTAACCGACCAATATCCAAACCATCCGAACGAAAGTTTAATCATCCAATTCCTAAGAAAGGGTGAATTACTTCCTACCTCAATCATCTTCACTGATATCATCCGCTTTGCGGCACCGTTTTTAAAGATCCAATATCATCCTGACTTAAGCGCTATCCAGAAAAACCTGAATCCAATGTCTGATTTTACTTCAACTAAAAATCGAAGTAAACATGTTAAACCAGGTTAAATCCAATTCCGTTACAAAAAACCAAAGTTCAAAGTCCTGAGAAACCAAACCAAATCCAATGTTGTTTTGAAAACCAGAATTCAATTGTCCTGAAAACCATTTTGAAAATCCAATTCCACTGAACAAGACCATTACCTGAAACCTCAAACAAAAAAATTGTTTGATCTGATTTCCGGAAAAAACCAAACTAAAGCCAAGCCTCGAGAAACCAAAAAATCCAATGACCATTGAAAAAAACCGACCAAACAATGTAATAGGAATTGTTTGATCTTTTATCCAGAAAAACCTGATGTCCAAATTATCCGAAAAACCAAGAAGAAGAATCCAAGTCCTGTAATCACACCATCCGAAAAAAAAATTGTCAGATTCAGGGTAATTCCTGGGAAAAATTGAAAATCCTATTAAAGACCAGTAGAATTTAAGGCTTCTGACAAATGAATTGTCCCGCTTACCAGGCGGGACATTTTTTTTGAAGTACGAAGTATGGCGGCCGAAGTACGAAGTAAACAGCCAATACAGTTTCGGTTTTGCAGTTCCGTAGGAACGATGATTTTATAGCCCAGGATTTCAATCCTGGGTACGAAATACGAAGGCCGAAGGACGAAGTTCGAAGTAAAAGGCAAATACAATCGCGGTTTTGTAGTTCCGTAGGAGCGATGATCTTATAGCCCAGGATTTCAATCCTGGGTACGGAATACGAAGGCCGAAGGACGAAGTTCGAAGTAAAAAGGCAAATACAGTTTCGGTTTTTGTAGTTCCGTAGGAACAATGATTTTATAGCCCAGGATTTTAATCCTGGGTACGAAATATGAAGGTCGAAATACGACGGCCGAAGTACGAAGTAAACAGCCAATACAATTTCGGTTTTCAGTTCCGTAGGAACGATGAATTTTGTAGCGCAGGGCGCAAGCCCTGGGTAGGAAATACGAAGGCCGACGGCCGAAGTTCGAAGTAAAAAGGCAAATACAATTTCGGTTTTTGTAGTTCCGCAGGTACGATGCTTTTATAGCCCAGGATTTCAATCCTGGGTACGAAATACGAAGGCCGAAGTACGAGGGCCGAAGTTAGAAGTAAAAGGCAAATACAATTTGGGTTTTGCAGTTCCGTAGGAGCGATGATCTTATAGCCCAGGATTTCAATCCTGGGTACGAAATACGAAGGCCGACGGCCGAAGTTCGAAGTAAAAAGGCAAATACAATCGCGGTTGTTGTAGTTCCGCAGGAACGGTGCAATCTTGCGCAGGGTTTTAACCCTGGGAACTGTTGCCGTTCAACGTTAAACGTATCTTCACATTCATGATCACGTCCATTGATCAGTTAGGCAAATCAATCTCCCTGGCATCTTATCCGACACGGATCATATCATTGGTGCCCTCGCAAACTGAATTGTTATACGACCTCGGCCTGAATGAAGAAGTCATTGGCATTACAAAATTCTGCACTTACCCAGCTGCATGGCATCATGTAAAAGAAAAGATAGGCGGTACCAAGAATTTGAATATCAAAAAAATCAGCGATCTCAATCCTGATCTGGTGATTGCCAACAAAGAAGAAAATCAACGGGATCAGATTGAGTCGATCGAAGCATTTTGCCCGGTATGGACGAGTGATGTTCAGACTATTCCTGACGCCATTTCCATGATAGGTTCACTGGCAGCCCTTACCGATCGTTCTAACAGAGGTTCTCAAATCATCAATGCCATAAGCACAGAATCAAATGCTCACATAATTACACCTACTGCAAACCGGGTTGTTTACCTGATCTGGAAAGATCCGTGGATGACGGTTGGCGCAGATACCTTCATTAACTCTATGCTTGAAAAATATGGATTGAAAAATGTTTTCGATGGTCAGAACCGTTATCCGGTGATTTCGGAACAGAATATAAGAGACAGAAATCCTGATATCATTCTTTTATCATCGGAGCCCTTCCCCTTCAAAGCAAAACATCAGATTGATTTAAGGAAAAAATTTCCGCAAACCAGGGTTCTTCTTGCCGATGGTTCGATGTTTAGCTGGTATGGAAGCAGATTAATATTTGCAGGTAACTATATAAGAAGACTGATCAGTGAGCTTTGAACATCAATCATGCCTGAAATTTGATTTTATTCATTAAGCCCTATATTTGCCCAAAATCTAAAATAACCTTCATGGCCAATAAGAATATTCTGGAGCTTTTAGGTGATAAAGCCGAATATCTTCTCAATCATACATCCACAACAATCGATAAATCAACCCTGCATCTTCCTTCCCCTGATCATGTAGACAAAATCTGGATTAACAGCAACAGAAATAACCAGGTATTGCGCAATTTTGAAACCCTGCTTGATCACGGCCGCCTGGCTGGAACCGGCTACTGCTCTATATTTCCGGTAGATCAGGGAATTGAACACAGTGCAGGTTCTGCTTTTTCCCCTAACCCGATCTATTTTGATCCTGAAAATATTGTGAGACTGGCGATTGAAGGCGGATGTAATGCAGTTGCTTCTACTTATGGAGTCCTTGGTATTATGAGCCGTAAGTATGCACATAAAATTCCATTTATAGTAAAAATTAACCATAACGAATTCCTGAGCCTCCCTAACCGGTATGACCAAACGATGTTTGGAACGATCAAAAGCGCCTGGAATATGGGTGCTTTAGGAATCGGCGCAACAATTTACTGGGGCTCTGAGCCAAGTGCAAAACAACTGAAAGAAGTTGCCGAAGCATTTGAGTATGCACATGAACTTGGAATGGTAACCATTCTCTGGTGCTATACCCGTAACAATGGTTTTAAAGTAGACGGAGTGGATTATCATACCTCTGCAGATCTGACCGGCCAGGCCAATCACCTTGGCGTGACATTACAGGCTGATATTATTAAACAGAAAATAGCGACCAATAATGGCGGTTATCTGGCAACGAAACATGGCAAGACCTCCAAGCTTGTTTATGAAAAGCTGACTTCCGATCACCCGATCGATCTCTGCCGTTACCAGGTATTGAATTGTTATAGTGGTCGTGTAGGTCTGATCAATTCAGGTGGTGAGTCGAAGGGAATGGAAGACCTTGCCGACTCAGTTTACACTGCGGTTGTAAATAAAAGAGCTGGTGGTATGGGACTGATCCTGGGAAGAAAGGCTTTTCAGCGTCCGTTCAGCGAAGGGGTTGAAATCCTGGAAGCAACCCAGGATGTTTATCTTGACAGTAGTATTACAATAGCTTAATTACCAAGGATATAGACTTTTTTATTGCCCTAAGTCCCTTTCCGGCAGCGGAAGTTTTGTGCTGTATTTTTTAGTTACATTTGTTCTGGTTAAGGACCGGATTGACTTCTGTTGAACGAAGGCTCATCGGCCGCAGGATAAATTAGCGAGAAATTCCGGCTAAAATAAAATTGTGTTATGGCCTTAAAAATTGAGGAAGATTTCGACGATCAGCTTTCCGGCGAACCGGGTAAACCGGATGCCTCCACCAGCCGTTGGTTCAGGCGGGTAAAAAAAGGAATCAATACTTCCACTTCTGAAAAAAAGGAAGCACCTGATGGTTTGTGGACCAAGTGTCCGCAATGCAAGTACACCTGCACTACACTTGATCTTAAAGAAAATTTATATGTCTGTCCTAAATGCGAGTATCATCACCGCATTGGCAGCAGCGATTATTTTGAAATTCTGTTTGACGATAAACAGTTTACAGAATTTTTTGCGGGAGTGAAATCCATCGACTATCTCGGCTTCAACGATCTGAAGCCGTATAAAAAACGATTGGAAGAGGCTTATTACAAAACTGGCCTGCATGATTCACTGACCGCTGCCCTGGGTAAAGTGCAGGGCAATGAGTTGATGGTTTGCTGCATGGATTTCAATTTTATCGGTGGGTCACTCGGCAGTGTAATGGGTGAAAAAATTGCCCGTGCTGCAGATTACTGCAGGCAGCATAAAGTACCGCTGATGATCATCAGCAAAAGCGGCGGAGCCCGGATGAT
>JAATGW010000729.1 GCA_015654495.1 Chitinophagales bacterium | reverse complement strand
GTTACGACAGCGATGATCCGATTGCTGAAGGCGAAGTAGGAAAAACCGGTGTTGCCATTGACACAATTGATGATATGCAGCGCTTGTTTAAAAACATTAAACTGGAAACGATTACTACGTCTATGACTATTAACGCAACAGCGTTTATTTTACTGGCTTTGTATGTGGCGGTTGCCAAACAACAAGGCGCCGATTTAAAAAAAATTAGCGGAACGATACAAAATGATATACTGAAAGAATATGCTGCCCGAGGTACCTACATTTATCCGCCACGGCACAGCATGCGTATCATTACAGATATTTTTGAATGGTGCGGAACAAATTTACCCAAATGGAATACGATATCAATTTCGGGTTATCATATCCGTGAGGCAGGCAGTACAGCTGTACAGGAAATTGCATTTACGCTGAGCAACGGAAAATCATATGTGAAGGCGGCTATCGAAAAAAATCTTGATATAAATGTATTTGGCAAGCGTCTCTCTTTTTTCTTTAATGCTCATAACAACCTGTTTGAAGAAATTGCCAAGTTCAGGGCTGCCAGGCGCATGTGGGCAAATATTATGCGCGACCTCGGTGCTACTGATCCGAAAGCAATGATGCTACGCTTTCATACACAAACAGGTGGGAGTACTTTAACAGCTCAGCAGCCGCTGAATAATATCGCCCGGGTTACTGTTCAAACACTTGCGGCAGTTTTAGGTGGCACTCAATCATTGCATACCAACGGGTATGATGAAGCACTGGGATTACCAACTGAAGAGGCTGCCATGATCGCATTGCGGACCCAGCAGATCGTGGCATTCGAAAGCGGCGCTGCAGATACGGTAGATCCACTGGCAGGATCTTATTTCCTGGAAGCGCTTACAAAAGAAGTTGAGGACAAGTCAATAGATCTGATTCAGAAAATAGACGAAATGGGCGGCAGTGTGGTAGCTGTTGAAAATGGATTTATGCAGGAAGAAATTGCCAGAAGCGCCTATATATTTCAGAAAGAAGTGGAAAACGATAACCAAATAGTCGTTGGTGTAAATAAATTCCTGGTTGAAGAAAATGATTCCATACCATTACTTCGGGTGGACGATAGTATCCGGATTGAGCAATCCCTTAAGCTGGCTCAATTGCGGGCAAGGAGAAATGCAGCAGCAGCAGCAGCTAGTCTTGTATCAATAAGAATGTGTGCACAAAATAATATCAATCTGATGCCAGCTGTTTTATCTGCAGTGGAGAATTACTGTACGCTGGGAGAAATCGCAGATGAACTTCGCAAAGTATTCGGCGAACATAAGGGCTAACGTTCAACGTTTAACGTTTACCGTTGAACGCTTCCTCAGCCAGGCGCGTACCGCTTTTTCAAATTCCACTGCATGAAACAATACAGCCGCAACACCGAAACAGATCAGCAATTCATTTAAGGTTAAGGGTTGGGTTTTGAAAAGTTTGTTTGCAAAAGGAAGGTATATAACACCCAGCTGCAGAAGAACTGTTAACAGAACAGCGCCTATTAAAGGCAGATTACTGAATAAACCCTGAGTAATCAGAAACTGTCGCTCGCTCCGAATAGCGAGCACATGCGCGAGTTGCGTAAATGCAAGTACAGTAAAAACAATTGTTTGCCAGTGATCCTTTTCATGATGTATGGCCCAGGCCTGTGTACCGAGTGTTAATCCTGCCATCAGCAAACCAACCCAGGCAATATGGTATCCTGTTCCATGTGCAAACAGACTTTCCCTTGTATTTCGGGGAGGTCGTTCCATAATATCCTTTTCCGCAGCTTCACCTGCAAGAGCCAGTCCGGGTAATCCATCGGTAACGAGATTTATCCATAACAAATGAATAGGTAGTAACGGTATGGGTAAGCCGATAAATGGTGCAAGAAAGATCGTCCATATCTCGGCCCCGTTGCAGGTCATAATATACTTCACAAACTTGCGGATATTATCATAGATCCTGCGGCCTTCACGGATCGCTTTTACGATTGTTGCAAAATTATCGTCGAGCAGGATCATGTCAGCGGCTTCCTTACTCACATCTGTACCCGTAATTCCCATGGCCACACCAATATCTGCACGTTTCAATGAAGGAGCATCATTTACCCCGTCACCAGTCATTGATACAAAATGATGCTTTGCCTGCAGCGCTTTTACGATCTGTAGTTTCTGTTCGGGAGATACTCTTGCATACACTTTTACTTTTTCGGCGATTTCTTCATATTCAGCTACCGGCAGTCCTTTTAATTCCGAGCCTGTAAGTATTTTGTCTTTGGGTCCGAGTATTCCGATTTCACGTGCAATGAATGCAGCTGTTGCGGGATGGTCGCCGGTTATCATTACCGGTACAATACCGGCAGTTTTACAATCGGTAATGGACTGTTTTGCCTGTTTGCGTGGCGGGTCAACCATTCCCGTTAAACCTGCATATATCAGGTCTTTCTCAACAACTTCAAAAGTAAATGGCTCCGGTAGTTTTTCTGTAATCCTATAGGCAAAAGCAAGTACACGGATTCCATCTGAAGCCAGTTGGGTTGCTCTCTCAAGAATAGCTTTGGCCTGATCCTGATTCTCGAGAGCCGATGTGATATATTCCACTGCACCTTTTGAAAGGATCAGGAATTTGCCCTCGCATTTGTGAACCGTAGTCATGCATTTGCGATCAGAGTCAAAAGGCAGTTCTGAAATACGGTTATATTTTTCCCTGAAATTTTTCCATCTCTCTTTGCCGAATTTATCAGCGAAATTTTCTACCAATGCTATTTCTGTCGGATCACCGCCATAATCTTCTCCTTTCATGCTGACATCATTGTTCAACCCAATGCCGGCATCCAGAATTGAAATATCGCCGTCAAGCTTTTCAGAAATCTCATTTTCTTCGGTGTTGACCACCTTCATTTTGTTTTCTGTACGGGTTCCGGTTTTGTCAGAACAAATAAATGTGATTGATCCAAGTGTTTCGACAGCGGGTAATTTTCTGATAAGCGCATTTTGTTTTACCAGTCGTTTTGCTCCCATCGCGAGCGCAATGGTGATTAATGCAGGCAATGCCTCGGGTATAGCGGCTACTGCCAGGGATATGGAAAGCAGAAGCATATTGAGAGCTGGTTCACCGCGAAGTATTCCCACAACAAAGAGGATCACACAAATGGCAAGAATCAGGAATGATAGTTTTTTCCCAAAATCAGCCAGGCGTTTTTGAAGAGGCGTTACTGTATCACCTTCCTGCAACATGCTTGCTATCTTTCCTATCTCTGTATTCATACCCGTACCGATCACCACTCCCCGGCCACGCCCGTTGGTAATCAGAGTGGTTTTAAAAGCCATATTGAAACGGTC
>JAATGW010000572.1 GCA_015654495.1 Chitinophagales bacterium | reverse complement strand
CATAAAATTTTTAGATTTCCCGGTCCATCATCATCTCCGAATATTTCAGCACCAAAAGTGCGGTGCAATCTATAGCAACGGGCTTCAGCCCGTAGTAAACAAGTCAATAAGAAAAATCAAGCTCCATAGGAGCGACGAAAGAACTCATAAAATTTTAGATTTCCCGGTTTATCATCATCTCGGAATATTTCAGCACCAAAGGTGCGATGCAATCTATAGCAACGGGCTTCAGCCCGTTGTAAATAAATCAAAAAGAGAAATCAAGCTCCGTAGGAGCGATCACGAAAGATCAAGATGCTTTCCAAAGAATCAAACCCAGAATTATAATATTGAGTCCGGCAAGAGAAAAAAATCAAAAACTAACGGCTTTTTCTTTCCGGTATTTTTTATTATTAATTGAGGGATTATTTCATGATACTCATAGATATTTGCTATAAACGAAACTAAGCAAACGCCCGGTCTGGTGCCCGGTAAAATTTTTTTTCGCTTATTTGGATAAATAGTGAAATCATGTATTTCTTCCGCTACCTATAGAGAGAAAAAGAAAAAATTTCAGCTAACTTTCCAGCATGTCTGATCAATCTTCCGACAGAAAAATATTTTCCCTTCTGGATGTAAGCAGGAGTATTCAAAAGACATTATCGAACAGATATACTACACCCTTCTGGGTAAAAGCGGAAATGAATAAACTTAATCATTACCCGCATTCCGGACATTGTTACCCGGAACTAGTAGAAAAAGTTCAAGGGAAGATCACCGCACAAATGAAAGCGAATCTGTGGAAAAAAGATTATTTGCGTGCCGATCAGAACTTCAGAACAGTATTGAAAGAACCATTAAGAGATGGAATCAAAATCCTGTTTCTGGCAGAAATCAATTTTGATCCGGTTCACGGCCTGGCTTTGCGTATACTTGATATAGATCCTGCATTCACTTTAGGAGACCTTGAAAAGGAAAAACAGGAAACCATTGAAAGGTTGAAACTCGGGAATATTTTCCATCAGAATAAATCACTCAGATTACCGCTCCTTCCACAACGAATTGCCATTGTTTCGGTAGAAAGCAGCAAGGGCTATGCTGATTTTCTAAACGTAATCGATGGAAATCCGTGGAAATACAGGTTTTTCCATTATTTGTTTCCCGCAATTCTGCAAGGCGACAAAGCAGCAGCCGAGATCACGGCACAGCTTAACCGGATCCGAAAACTGAAAGAACATTTTGATGTGGTGGCCATCATACGCGGCGGCGGTGGTGATGTTGGACTTTCCTGTTACAACGATTTTATTCTTGCTCAAACGATCTGTACATTTCCGATACCCGTGATTACTGGTATTGGTCACTCAACCAATGAAACGGTTTCTGAACTTGTTTCATTTGAAAATGCAATTACTCCCACAAAACTGGCAGAATTCCTGATACAGCATTTTCATAATTTTTCAGTGCCGGTACAGGAAGCAGAAAAAAAAATAGCAGACTATGCCCGGAATTTATTTAATGAAAAAAAATCTACACTGCTTGCTTTGGGTAAGCTATTCCGTTCCGTTACTGAGAATATCCTGCTGCGAAACAGAAATCAGACTCAGCGATTTGGTATAGCACTTCAACAGCAAATTGGGTTCCGTTTCCATCAGGAACGCGGCTATCTAGGTCAATTAAAAATCAATCTTGCAAGGAATTCACGAGAGCTTACTACCATCTGCCAGGAACAGCTCGGAAATATCAGTTCGGAAATCCGTAAAGAAAGTTTGTATGTTGTAAAACAAAACAGATTGCTACTTACGCAATACAACGAAAAACTCCGTTACCAGGTAGATCAGCAGGTGCGCCAAATAGCACTATCACTATCAACAATTGAAAAAAATGTTGACAATATGAACCCCGCTAACGTGTTGCGCCGGGGATACAGCATCACCCGGATAAATGGTAAAGCCATCAGTAGAAGTGAACAGGTAAAGGCGGGAGAAGAACTTCATACTACTCTCTTTTCCGGAAATATTATTAGCATTGTACAATCAACAGAAAAACCAGACGCAGATGAATGATCCGATCAATTATACAGAGGCATTTGAAGAGCTTCAAAGCATAGTTACTGAAATTGAAGAAGGTGGAATTTCTATTGATGAACTTTCAGAGAAAGTGAAGCGTGCTGCTTTTCTGATAAACATTTGCAAAACCAAACTCACAACAACGGAAGAAGATGTGAACAGGATACTTAAGGATCTGGAGAGAGAAGAATAAAAAACATTTTCCTGCGGTACAGATAAAGTCGTTCCAATACCACCTAAACAGCCGTTAATGAGAAATAAAGAACAGGAAATTTTGACTGCAAAATGTACTATTGCACATCGCAATAACTGTTCACCTGTTAAAACTTTACTGAATAGCGGCATTTAAAAAAAAGCTTCACAGAAGAGGCGACCGCTTTAATAAACCATTATGAAACCCTACAAATCAAACCGGCGAAAATTCTTAAGTTCGGTCTCTGCAGGCTTAGCAGGAGGTTTGCTTATTAATACGATTTCGCCTCACAAAATAAACGCTCAGGAAAAGCTGGTCATGGCTACTCCGGACAATGGCGAATATCTTTTTACACCCGGAATGGTTTATCTCAATACAGGAACTCTGGGTCCATGCAGGAAAGACACCATTGCTGAATCAATGAATGCCTGGGAGCAATTGGAATCCATACCGCTGAAATATTATGGCAGATGGGGCGCTGAGTCACTGGCAGAAAAAACAAGAACTACAGCTGCACGATTTCTCGGTTGTGAATTAGACGAGATGATGATCACCACAAGTACAACGAATGGAATGAATGCAATCGCGCAAGGTCTCCGTTTAAAAGCAGGAGACCGGATTCTGACTACTGACCAGGAACATGGAGGTGGTGCTTTGTGCTGGAAATATTATGAGAAATACAATGGTGTGGTTATAGATACTATAACCATTCCTCCGGGAGAAAATAATGCAGAGAAGATACTGAAAAGAATCGGTGAAGCTGTAAAAACCAATACCAGGGTAATCAGTATCAGTCACATCTTTTCATCTACGGGCCTTCGCCTGCCCGTTGATAAAATTTCGGCTTTTGCAGGTTCCAGGGGAATACTTTGTATTGTTGATGGCGCCCAGGCGGTTGGTGCCATTAAAGTAAACCTGAAAGAACTGGGCTGCCATGCTTATGCAACAAGCGGTCACAAATGGCTGATGGGCCCGAAGGGAACCGGACTGTTGTACATATCAAAAGATGCCCGGGATCTGATTCGTCCGATGCAGTTTGAAAATTCTCATAATACATACAATGATGGAACAGGCGTGGTAAACTCAGCTTGCATACTTGGCCTGGGTAAGGCTATTGAATATATCGAATCAGTTGGCATTGCAAAAATTGAAGAACATAATTTATCAATACGCAACAGATTGTATGAACGACTGAAAGGTATAAATAATCTCTCAATTTTAAGTCCGGCAGCAGGACCTCTTGCTTCACCAATGCTTGCCTGCTTATTACCTGAAAATATAGAAAGGACGGAGTTTACCAGAATGCTTCTGGATAATCACAACCTGAGCATCCGGCCGACACACAAACAATGGTTTAACGGTATCAGATTTTCGATGCATATCTTCAATACAGAAAAAGAAGTGGATTTTGCGGCAGATGTGGTTCGGGAAGAACTTGGAAGATAATCCCAGCGAGTATTTCAAATTTTATGCTAACAGAATTGCGGGAAGAAAAATAACCGGTGGAAATTTTCTGAGAGTTTTTGAACAAGTAGAAAAAGTAAGTTCGGGAATTAAAAATTAATGCCGGCAAACAGATGACTTCAAATAGCTATTGAAATTTAAACCGGCACTACAGTGTCTGCAAAGGAATTACATTCTTATTCTTATTGTCCTTCACAGAATCCGGCACTGCAGCAATGATTTCATCCTGCAACGCCCTGATAAGTTGCTTTTTTACGAAATCCCGGTGCGTAACCATACTCACCTCGCGCATAGGAGCCGGCGCTTTGAAATGACGGATCTGTTTTTGCTGCTTAGAACTCATTTCCAGCGTAGTGAGCTCCGGCAAAATTGTGATACCGTCGTTGAGATCCACCATCCGGCGTAAAGTTTCAATGCTTCCGGCTTCATATTCAAAATGACTTCCGCTTTCCGACGCCTTTCGGAGCTCGCAGAGATTTACAATCTGGGACCGGAAACAATGCCCTTCTTCCATCAGCCATAATTTTTCAGGATCGATATCCTGGGCAAGTACATAGGTCTTTTCGTATGCCGAATTTTTTTTCGAAACATAAGCAACCAGTTCTTCATAAAACAAAGGTTGCTCGCGGATACCTTTTTCCTGCAGCGGCGTTACAAGCAGACCTACGTCTATGCGCCCCTCCCTTAAACGCTGAACAATAAATTCTGTCATCATCTCATTCACAATAAGTTTAACCTCCGGAAATTTAGAACTGAAACTTTTGATAAACAAGGGCAGCAGGTAAGGTGCCAGGGTAGGGATTATTCCGATCCTTATTTCACCCGCAACTTTTCCCTTACGCACCTGTACCATTTCCTGGATTTTATTTTTCTCTATTAACACCTTCCTGGCCTGATCGATGATGTCTTTTCCTGACTCTGTTGGAATAACAGGCTGTTTACTCCTGTCAAATATTTTAATTCCCAACTCCTCCTCAAGTTTCCGGATCTGCATACTCAATGTAGGCTGAGTTACAAAACACATAGAAGCTGCCGTTGCAAAATGTCTGCAGGTGTCCACAGCAACAATATATTCAAGCTGGGTAATTGTCATGCTGCAAAGATAATTCATTATAGATTTTGTCTATAGGATAATAAGATCAATCAATGAAATTTATAATTGTAATTATCACAACTTTGTAGCCGGGTTGTTAATATAAAAGAGAGTAAAAAATAAAGTCCGTTCATGTACATGTTTTTGTAAGAGTAAATGTGTGCCCGGAGCACAAACCGAATCCGGTGTGTATGTTGAGAATGCGATGCCTGAAGTGCATCTGCAGAAAATGAATGGTGTTCCTGTTTGACACTGCATTTTGAACGACTATTCCTTAAAAGTCCCGCTAATGGTTGCGGGACTTTTTTGTTGAACTCTGAACTTATAAGCCTGCCTGTCTCTCAATGGAAACTGTTGCTTTAGATATTAAGAGTAATTTTATTTATGGATTCATTCCGTTTAGACAGAAACGTATTTAAAGGCCAGACTGCCGAAGAAGCAGCCAACCATAAAAAAATATATCAGGGTTTAAGCTGGCAGGATAGGCTTAAAATTGCTGCTTATCTAAACAGCATTGCTTTCAGGTATGATCCGGAAAATCCACCAAGGATGGACAGAACCCGTTTTGCTGCAAAATCCCGGCAATAAATATGGCAAATATTTTTAATCAGGATTTTCGTGACTTTCTCGCTGCGCTTAACGATCAACAGGTAAAATATATCCCGGTGGGTGGATATTCCGTTATTCTGCACGGATATTCAAGAACTACAGGCGACATGGACATTTGGGTAGAACGGTCAGCAAAAAATTATGTGCAGCTTAAGAAAGCATTTCTTCAATTTGAAATGCCAGTTTTTGATATGTCAGAAGAAAATTTTCTAAATCATCCAAGCTGGGATGTATTCACTTTCGGAGTTCCTCCCGTCGCGATCGACATAATGGTAAAACTAAAAGGATTGGATTTTGATGATGTCTATGAGAGGGCAACTCTATTTGAAGATAGCGGTCTGGCGATTCGCGCAATTCATAAAACAGATCTGATTGAAGCAAACAAATCCGCCGGCAGAGCAAAAGATCAGGATGATCTGGAGAATCTCATTTAAAATTCCTTTCAGTTGAAAAAAGGCAGAAAACATTCAGGAAGAATACAAATAAAATTTCTGCTCATATTGCCTGTCTTTTTCCTGCAGACAGAAAGCAGCTCGTCGCAGATTTTCGCAGGAAAATGGAAAGGATATTATTATGATGAAACAGACAAAAGGAATTATAATAAAAAGCAATTCCTTTCAATTGAATTTGTTTTAAACATTGACAGCAGCTATTCGGCATATAGCTATACCAACTTATCCGATTCGCGTGCTGAATGCAGGTTGAGATATGAAATTATCGATCAGGATTCTATTCGCCTCGAAGAAGTAGAAGTTCTTAAGCCTGCGAACCAGGTGGACTATTGCCTTCAGATGATGAATTTGCGTATCAGCAGATCAGAAAACAGCAATGAACTTATTTTGTCCGGCAGATGGCATAGTTCAACTGAAAGTTGCGGAAAAGGTGCCATCTTCTTTCAAAAACAAAGATGAAGCAGAAAGAATAAAAACTATTTTTCAGTGAGGCGAACCATTCGCGTATCAACTTTCAGTACATATTGGCCTCCAATTTTCAACGCAACATTGGCTACCTCATGACTTACCGGGAATCCGAAGCAAACCGGATAATCATATTCCTTCAGTGAATCAAAGATGATTTCCTCAACGGTCTTACCGAATGGGATAGTGGTGTCTTTCATCGAATCAAATCCACCCGCAATAAAACCAGCCAGATTCTCCAATGCGCCACTGCGTTTTAACTGGACCATCATCCGGTCGATATTGTACAGGTATTCGCTGGTATCTTCAATAAAAAGAATTTTGTTTTTCGTCTGCATTTCTGATTTAGTACCGCAGATATGTGCAAGCATGGTAAGATTGCCACCAATCAGCTGTCCTTTTGCTTTGCCCTTACGATTCAGCGCGTGGAGCGCCGATTGATAATTTGCTTTTTTTCCGCGGATGGCATTATATAGTGATTGTATGTACTCATTTTTATACCCGCCGTCGCGGAATGCCCCACCCATTGGCGCATGTAAAGTGGAGATACCGAAATGTCGGTGGATATGTGCATGCAGAAGCGTAATATCACTAAAGCCAATCAGCCATTTTGGATTGCGGCGGAATGCTTTAAAATTTATCCGATCGATAATCCTGCTGAGCCCATACCCGCCGCGCCCAAATAAAATTGCTTTCACTTCCGGATCGTCAAGCATTTCCTGCAGGTCATTCAACCGCTGATCATCAGTACCGGAAAAATAGTGAAACTGGTTGCCGATTGTTTTTCCTTTTCTGACTTTAAAGCCCCAATCATTCTGTAAAGTCCGCACACAGTCTTCCAGTTTTTCTTCGGGCATAAAACCTGCGGGGCAGGTAATGCCGATAAGATCATTTTTTTTAAGAAAGGGTGGAAATATGATCTGGCTGATTGCCATTTATTTTTCTGATTAGATTAATGAAAAGCACAAGTAAGGTTTCTATTTTGCAAAAAAGAGCACAAAAACCTATTTTTCCAGCATTAAGCTAAAGCCCATGTCTCCTGACTCCTGACTCATTTATACTTCTGCTAATTCGACACCGTCATCTCTTACCGTGAAAACATGCCGTGCACCGTGTTTCAGGGCAAGATTGTATTTCTGATGACCAACAGGAAAATTGAAACATACCGGAAACGAATAAGCGCTTACTTTACTCAAAATGATCTCTTCAACGGTGCGGCCGAATTCATCCCCAGGATCATCCGTTTTCAGCCTGTTAAATCCGCCCACGACAATGCCTGAAAGTTTCTCCAGTTTTTTTGCCCGTTGAAGATTTACCATCATCCGGTCAAGACTGTACAAATACTCCGATACCTCTTCCAGAAACAGGATTTTCCCTTCTGTTTTTATTTCAGAATTTGTACTCATCAGATTCTGAATTATCGAAAGATTTCCACCAACCAGCTGACCGGTACCAACACCCTTCCTGTTTTCAGGAACGGCGGGAACAGCATACTTCATTTTTGTACCTGTGAGTGCCTGTTTGATTGACAGAATAGAGTCCTGAATAGCTGGCTCTGCAGTCGACCAGTTTTCAGGGAAACTGTTGCACATTTTTGAATGAATCGATGCAGTATTAAAATTTCTGTTGACGTGAATCAGTAAAGCAGTTATATCACTAAACCCTATAATCCATTTGGGCTTTTCTTTAAAACGCGTAAAACTAAGTTTATCAATAATTCTGGTTACGCCATAACCACCCCTGGCACAAAGGATGGCTTTTACGCCCGGATCATCGATCAGTATCTGCAGGTCGTTTGCTCTTTGTTCATCAGAACCACCGAAACTGAAATCTCTCTTTCCAACAGTATAGCCTACCCGCCCCTTAAAACCCCATTCCTCAAGTTTCTGCTTTGCGGGTTGAATTTCTTTTTCGGTAATATATCCCGCCGGGGAACTGATTCCTATGGTGTCACCCGGTTTCAGGTAAGCCGGAATTACCGGATTGAGGTCTGTTTGTTCAGCTTCATTTGCCGATGCCTGCAATTGACTCAATACAGCTCCGGATACCGCCATCGACTTTAAGAAAAGCTTTCTTTTCATATGGACCTGGTTTTTCAAAGGTTGATAAACATAATATCGTTGAAATTACTGCAGAATCAGTTTATTATAAACTTAACGGCGATTT
>JAATGW010000454.1 GCA_015654495.1 Chitinophagales bacterium | reverse complement strand
TTTGTAGGACTTCTGGGCGGAAGTTATCCTGCATTTTAACCTTCCGGATTTAATCCGCTATCGATTCTAAAAGGCAATCTTTCAAAAAGTTCCAGCAATGTGAATCTGAGAAGAGTTCTTGTTGTGGTTCAGTTTTCTATTGCAATGATAATGCTTATCTGCACCTGGGTAGTATATGGTCAATTGAAATACCTGCGAAGTAAGGATCTTGGCTTCAACCAGGAACAGGTGATAACCATGAATGTGGATGGCAATAATGTGGGTAGCAGTATACTGGCTTATACCGACGAACTTCGGAAAAATTCCCGGATTTTATCAGTAAGCACAGCCAATACAGTGCCGGGAGGAAATATCAATTTCAGTCTTTTATCGGTTGAATCGAAAAATGGTTATGTCGACAAAGGAATTGATAATTACAATATCGATGAAAATTACATCAATACTTTAGGCATAAAAGTTATCAGGGGCCGGAATTTCACAGGACTTGCTGATACCCTGCACAGTATTATTGTAAATGAGAGTATGGCAAAGACTTTCGGTTGGGCGGAACCGTTGGGCAAAAGAGTAAAATTCCCGGGCGATACATCAGGCCGGTATCTTGAGGTGGTAGGCGTTGTAAAGGACTTTCATCAGAAATCCCTCTACAATCCGATTGCGCCTTTGTTACTCAGATACCAACGTAACACCAATAATATACAGGCTAAACTGCAACCGGGAGATATTTCCGGTACACTGGCTTCAATGGAAAATGCATGGAAAATACTTTTTCCTGAACTTCCGTTTCAATACACATTCCTGGATCAGGATTTTGATTCACAATATGCAGCTGATAAAAAAAGAGGAAAGATCTTTACTATTTTTTCGGTGCTGACAATTGTGATCACTTGTCTGGGTTTATTGGGATTAATTGCTTTTATCACTCAACAACGGCAGAAAGAAATCAGCATTCGCAAAATCATGGGCGCCGGAACACCACAGTTGGTTTCACTGGTAACCAGGAATTTTGTTTTTCTTGTTGGCATCTCCTGCCTGATTGCATTTCCGGTGGCATGGTATTTCATGAATAAATGGCTGAACATATTCCCTTATAACACCGGTTTAAAACCCATGATTTTTGTGTATGCAGCTTTGACCGTACTGGCAATCACCTTGCTCACGGTAATTTCACATACGGTTAGAGCAGCATTATCGAATCCCACAAGGAACTTAAGAACCGAGTAGGTTAAACGTTAAACGTTGAACGTTGAACGTTCCGGGTGTCCGTTTTAGCCTCTTCAACTGTCCGTTTCCGGACACCTGTTTCTTTACTATTCCCTGAAACCTTTATCCCGGGCGGATTTCACAGATGGCACAGCAGTTGCAGAACTTTTATGCCAGGAAATACTGATTTCCGTATGCTCGTTACCAGTTATAAAAAAAACCGGGCGAAATCAGGAAAAACCGGTAAACCTGGGCCAGTCATGAGAGCGGAAACTAATTCCGGGTTTTATAAGCCCCGGATCCGGACATTGTATTTATTATTAATAATGTTTAATCTCAGGACAAATGAAGAAAACTATCTGGCTGGCTATCATCACTTCTGCATTCTTTCTCGCTTGTAATTATCGCGGCAACAACAATTCCATCAGCTTTTCCTCGGATGGAGATGGAAAAAAAGGCAAAACAACCATTACAGTTAATGACCAAACCGGTTCATTAAAAATTGAAAGCAAAGGTGAGATCCATTTTACCGACGACGACCAGGGAATTGCTTATATCTCTCCGGGCGGCTATGTAAAATATACCCGCAATGGACGAAAATTACTTGCTGAAAACGGTGCTGGTGCTGTGGTGTACAAACTGAACAGCGGTGCCGAAACCGATCAGCTAAATGAAGAAGGTCGCAAATTTCTCGCAGAAGCTGTAAGGGTAATGATCAATCATGGAATTGATGCAGAAGCCCGCGTGATCAGATTGTATAATAAAGGTGGCAATGCATCTGTACTCGACGAAACTGCCAAACTTGAATCCGATTACGTGAAAGGGCTTTATCTTGACTACCTGCTTTCAACACATCCGCTTACAAGAAATGAAATGCTGATCACGGCACACCTGATCAGCACATCTATCAGTTCCGATTATGAAAAATCAAAACTCCTCGAAAAATATTCTTCTGAATTTTTGAAGGATAGTTCTTCAGTCCAGGCATTTCTTGTTGCAGTAAAAAGCATCGACTCTGATTATGAAAAAGCAAAATCGTTAAAGTCGATGATCAGCAAACCTATGACAGCCGAACAACTAACCTATGCATTCAGCGTGGTCAACAGTATCGATTCTGATTATGAAAAAGCCGGAGTGTTGAAAGAATTACTTAGCCATGGAAGTCTGAATGCAACTCAAACAACTGCGGCATTAAAATCCACTGCTTTAATTAGCTCAGATTATGAAAAAGCAGAGGTTTTAAAAGCCCTCTTCAGCAAAACAATAACTCAGAATGTTCCTGTCAGCGAAGTATTGCCTGTTATCAGCGGAGTTCAGTCTGATTATGAAAAATCAGAAGTATTCAAACAGCTGCTTACACAACCCGTAGGAAGCGAAGACGATTGGGTGGCAATCATTGAAGCCGCATCAGGAATCGGATCTGAATATGAAAAAGCCAATGTTCTGGTAGCCATCGCAGGTAAAATGTCTCCCGGCCAGAAAACAAAGGACGCACTTCTGAAAGCGGCTAAAACAATTGGCTCAGATCAGGAATACGCAAGAATTGTAAGAGCAGCTTCCTGAAGTTAGAGGTACGAAGTACGAGGTAAGAAGTAAAAGGCAGAACAGCCGATACAACCTTTAACGTTCAACGTTTAACGTTGAACTAATAATTTAACGATGATAAATAAATATCTGCTCATTGCACTTAGAAATATAAAGAAATACAAAGGTTCGTTTCTCATCAACCTGATCGGACTGTCTACCGGTCTTGCCTCTGTATTTTTTATTTACCTGTGGGTGAAGGATGAAATGAATTTCGACCGCTTTCATACAAAATCCGCACAGCTTTACCAGGTAATGGAACTGAGTAAAGAAAATGATCACCTCATTGTTCACGAGGCAACACAGGGCCTGCTGGCGGGTGTGATGGCTAAAGACCTGCCTGAAGTGGAAGCGGCAATTCCGGTATTCAATCTCGCAAAAGAAGGTTACCGCTTCAACTTTAAATCAGGTGACAAAATCATAAAAGCTGACGGAATGTTCGCCGGAAAAGATTTTCTTACACAGTTTACATTTCCATTGATAACAGGAACTGCTTCACAGGCTTTAGCTGCCCGGTTAGGAATAGTTATAACCGAAACGATGGCGGTCGCACTTTTCGGATCGCCGCAGGAAGCGATGGGGAAGTCCGTAACCTGTGAACTCATTGGTATGAAGATGGAGGCGCAGATCAGTGGCGTTACCGCAGCCCTGCCTGATGGTAATTCAATGAAATTTGATTTTATACTTCCTTACGAGGTATTGCTGGAGTCTGTACCGAATTTTACCAAATGGTGGAATGAAGGCCCTTCCACTTATCTCGTACTGAAAAAAGGAACTGACACCGCATTATTCAATGCCAAAATAAAAAACTTCCTTGCGGTTTATCACCCCGAAACCATTTTCACTCTCTTTGTTCGAAATTACGCTGATGCTTACCTGTACAGTAAATATGAGAATGGTGTTGTAGCGGGTGGCCGCATTTCATATGTGCGATTATTTTCTATAATTGCCATCTTCATTCTGGTTATTGCCTGTATCAACTTCATGAACCTGTCAACAGCAAAGGCATCAAGAAGAATGAAAGAAGTAGGAGTTCGAAAAGCTGTAGGATCTACCAGGGCTGACCTGATCTTTCAGTTTCTTTTGGAAGCTGTACTGATGGCTGTATTATCGTTGATAACCGCTGTTATACTTGTCTTTCTGTTATCGCCTGCATTTAATGCCATAACCGGCAAAAATATCAATATCGGATTCGATCCTGCACTAATAACCGCAGCAGTTCTTGTAGCTGTTTTCACCGGACTTGTAGCAGGCAGTTATCCGGCTTTTTATCTCTCCGGTTTTAATCCGGTGGAAGTACTGAAAGGAAAAGTAAAAAACAGCCTGGGTGAATTACTCGCAAGAAAAGGGCTTGTGGTTTTTCAATTCATTGTCAGTCTGGTACTCATCATCGCTGTTTTAGTAATCCAGGACCAGATAAAATATGTACAGCAGAAAAACCTGGGTTATGATAAAGCAAATGTTCTCTATTTTGATAAGGAAGGAAAAGTACAGGAAAACTCAGGCGCGTTTATGACCAGATTGAAAAATATTCCGGGTGTACTAAATGCTTCCACCATACAGCAGAGTGTGGTTCAGTCAGGCGGAAATTCATCCACTTACGGTATCGACTGGCCGGGTAAAACAGAGAAAGACCTGGTGGATTTTATAGTTAGAAATGTAGACTATAATTTGCTGGAGACCCTGGGGATTACCATTACCCAGGGAAGAAGCTTCTCTCCTTCTTTCGGATCCGACAGTTCCAACCTGATATTTAATGAAACTGCAATTAAAGTAATGCGTCTGAAAGATCCCGTTGGCAAAACTGTGAATATGTGGGGCAAGAAGATGCAGATTGCCGGTGTTGTTAAGGATTTTCATATCTCTTCGCTGCATGAACCAATTGCGCCTATGGTTTTCCGATATGACCCTGCGGGTACAGTGGTAGTGATGGCAAAAATTGCCCCCGGAAAAGAGCAAACCACTATAGCGCAGATCTCGAAATACTACAGGGAATTCAACCTCGGATATCCTTTTGCCTTCCATTTTCTTGATGGGGCCTACCAGGCACAATATGTTTCTGAACAGAGAGTGGCATCACTTTCGAAATGGTTTGCAGGCCTGGCCATGCTGATATCATTTCTTGGGTTGTTTGGTCTTGCAGCCTTTAACGCTGAAGTGAGAACAAAGGAAATGGGTATACGTAAAGTCCTTGGCGCATCAGTATCACAAGTGATGTATATCCTGTCGCTCGATTTTTTCAAACTCGTTCTGATTGCAGTGCTGGTTGCATTTCCGCTGAGCTGGCTCCTGATGAACGCGTGGCTTGAAGGATTTGCCTACCGTACTGCCATCAGTACATGGATATTTGTAATAGCATTGATTTCAATAATTATCATAACCCTTGCGGCAGTGATTACACACGCGTTGAAAGCCGCATGGATGAATCCGGTGAAGTCGTTGAGAACGGAATGATTGGGTTGTCGCGGCAGGCAAGAGGCAAGCGGCAAAAGGCAAGAGGGAGTGTAAAGAAAATAG
>JAATGW010000331.1 GCA_015654495.1 Chitinophagales bacterium | reverse complement strand
TGGATTTCAATGCTGCTGATGTCATTAACCTATATAGACGGATGGCTGCAGGCCTATCATGGAATCGAAAGCACCAATAGCAGAAGGTTTCTGACAGGTCTATTATCCGGATTGGGTACCATGTCCCTGGTGGCAATCGCAGGCAAAGCAATAGGTAATTTCTTACTCTCAATATTTTAAACACAACACATGACAGACCAAACTAACGAGACACTACCAGACGATCCACATGACAATCTCAACATCGGGCTTTGGATAATATCATTCCTTATCCCGATTGTTGGAGCAGTTATTTATTTCAGCAATAAAAGTGAACGTCCAAAAAAAGCAAGGTCAGCTTGTTATGCAGCATTGATTGGTATTGGTGTGGGACTGGTAATAAATATTCTGATTGCACTCACTGGTGCCTCGAGTTAATCTTAAGTACAAAAAATTAAAGGCCCGTTACTTTTGTAGCGGGCTTTTTTTATTGAATTGGGAAGGCAGGTCAATGCATCCGGATTATCATCAGGGTTCCGGTTAGTGTGTGGGTTATATTTTTTGCATATCAGAAACAATATGGAACCGGGAACAATACTCCATATCTAATTACAAAAAATTTGTCGTCGGTCCTTTGCAAACCGGAGCCCTTATTTCAAAATCCGAACAACCTGAACAGAAACTTGCAAAGAAGCCTTGCCTGGCTAAAAAGAATAGAATTGCAATAAAAAGAAATGCTTCTGATAATTTCAGCCGTTCACGCCTTGCGGCGTGGATTCTTCAACTTTTCATATCATCTGAGATTGACAAACCTGAAAAAGTCAAATTTTTTTATTCAAAAGCATCGGATGTATTTTTTTAGTACCTTAACCTCAACACCTCCTCCCCCCGCGAAAATCACAACGGTTGCAGCTCCTAAGAATGTCTAACCTAAATTATTCATTATGGCAGCACCTTATGCTCTCCAGGCAGTGAGAAATGATGAGCAGATCATCAACTACTGTACTAAATACCTCGCCCGAGGCGTCAGACTTTTTTCCGATTCTGTTGCTTCCGATTCTTTCAATCTCACGGTCAACTCCGAAAACTGGAGATTTCCCATTGTAGAACCTGCATTAGATGAAGCCGGCTTAACCGGATCAGTGAACTGCGTAACTCTGGTATGGAAAGCAAATCCCGGCGATCCGATGAACTCAATAAAAGCGATCGGAAGTTTTATTCCCTGGTATGAAAGTATCGAACTGACACCGGTGCAATTTGAAGGAGCCGATACCCTTTTTTATGCCTCTCAGTTGATGTTGCCAGTTGGTAAGAGTTATTTCTACCGCTTTCTGATAAATGGAAATGAACAGATGGATCCGATAAATCCGCAGGTTAAAATTCTTTCAAACGGCAGGTCATGGTCCTACTTTTTTACCGACTACTTTAATTCCTCCGAAGAGTTTGAAGAATGGGAAATAAGCCTTTTGTACCGGCTGGCCAACCAGGTAGTTCCTTTCAGATCAAAAGATGCCCAAAACTTTATCAACAGGTTTTATCTCACACTTACGAGACCGGATGAAATCCACAGAATGCCTGTATATAAACTTGACGAGTCAGTGGGAGAGGTGAACTTCATTACAAACATACTTGCAAAAGATGAACGACACCACCTGACTGACTATAAGGTTTGCCTGAACATCATAGATCAAATATTAAGAAAGCGAAATCCGGTTTCTGAATCCTGGCAGTCATCTGATAAACTCATTGAAGAACTCTATGAACAGATGGCCAGTGGCAATGTTCCTGACTGGGATTATGGCAGGTATGCAAATCCCACTTTTTTTCTCGGGCTGGTGAGGCGACATACGCTGACAGGTGCCTTCAGCCATCCCAGGCACGGTGGTAATATCCGTGGTGTGGGATGGAATTATCTGCGGGACAAATATGATATCAAAAACGATGCTGCGCAGGTAATCGGAACTGACTTCAACTGGCAGCTTGCTTTGGAAAAGCCCACCGGAATACATGAAGACTACCGGGGTTGATCGGATTTTACAAACAAGAATTAATTAATATCCAGGAATATGTTCGACGCTATTATTATCGGAAGCGGTGCAGGGGGAGCGCCAATTGCCTATACTTTGGCCAAACAAAACAAAACAGTTTTGATCATCGAAAAAGGACCCCTGATCCGGCCGCAAAAAGGGAAAGAATTGAGTCAGTTTAAAAGAGATGAACTTATTTCCGACGGATCGGAAAAAATCCTCAACCTCAATGTGGCAAACAAAGGTCAGCCATTTTATAACAGTCATGTAGAACCTGATATCAACGACGAACCACATATATATAAATCCGGGAACAACACTGATCTGGCGACTATCGAAGGCTATACAGCACAATGTGTTGGTGGTGGAACAAATTTGTATGGCGGAGTTTCCCTGCGGTTCACACCTACAGATTTTTCCCTTCAATCGTTTAATGCAGGCAGGGTTTTGCAGAATGATCCCAACGGTGATGTGGTAAGGGAAAGCCGGGATTGGCCATTCGGTTATAATACCCTGTTACCCTACTATGAAAAAACTGAAGAATTAATTGGTCTGAACGGGACCGCGGACAATCAATTAAAACCATGGGGCGCGGATAAATACCTTAAACCATTAAATGCAAATCCAATCAGTACTTATGCCTTTGATGGCATGGTAAAACTCGGGCAAAAATTAAATGCTGCAGATCCGGCGAAACCATACCGGACTCCACTTGCCGTAATTACTGAAGACCATGCACCATCTGGCAGAAAAGTACCGGCAAATCCTGAAGCAATTAAAACAAGTTATGTAAACAGATATGGCGACCCGATGGGTTACAAATCGAGTACCTGGGTTTCCTTGCTGGCACCAATTGAAAATCTTCCCAATCTCAGTATTAAACCGAATTGTGTTGTCACACACCTGGGTTCACAGAATGGCAGAGTGAACAAGGTTTTTTATCTGAATCCTGATGGTACTCCAAAAGAAGCTGAAGGAAAGATTATTGTAGTTGCATGCAGCGCGATTGAATCCATCAGGCTGCTTAAAATTTCTGCCTTACTCAATCCGGATTTTGATCAGCGAATACATCAGAATAACTTATTGGGAAAATATTTCCTGACACACGCATTCGGCGGAGCCAGCGGACTTATTCCGGGAAGGGTTGATAAATCCATAGCTCTTGATTCAGACTGGGCTACCGACTGTTGCAACAACGATCAGTTTTTACAGGACAATTCTCTCTGGGCCGGTGCTACGATTTATAACAATACATCGGACTCTGCTCTTCCGCTTTCATTGTTCCGCACAAAAGATGCGATGGATCTGGATATGTTATGGAAAGGATTGCAGTACAGCATGGATCTGAAAGGAAATAAACTCATCGAATTTCTGGATAAGAATTTCGGACGCAGACTCTCGATATCCTATATGGCAAACCAGGTTCCTCAGTTTTCAAACAGGATCGACCTGCACCCAACGATAAAAGATAAATGGAACAGACCGGTTGCATATATCGATAAAGGCTGGCACACACATGATATTGCACTGATGGACAATATCGCAGAGAAATGCGGCGAAGTATTACAACTGGCAGGCATGACCGAAATTGGATTCGGAAGCAGCTACGGAGCAGAAAACGGCCTTATCAGGATTGCCAACCATGTACTGGGTGGTGCGAGATTCGGAAATAATGAAAATGATTCTGTACTGGATCCAAACTGCCGTGCCTGGCATTTCGATAATCTGTATGTAACCGATGGCTCGTTTATGCCAACATCAGGAAGCGGCAATCCGACGCATACTATTGAAGCCAATTCATTCAGAGTTGCTGATCATCTGTTAACTGTAGTTTAATCCTTTTATTATGGATCCCCGATTTTCAGAAGTATTCTCGAAACCTGACAATGAAATTTTTAAAGTTGTTTTTTATCCTGACAGAATTTACCATGCTGCCTATCTAAACGCAACGGTAAGTGAACGGTATAAATACAATGTCACAGAAGTAAGAAACAAAAGTGATATCACATTTATTAAAGCCCAGGTATACCAGGATGGCAGATTTCTGGCAAATCTGTTTCGCATCGAATATTGTGCGACAAGACTTGGCGAAGCAACAAGGGAAAGCAACCGCTTTCTGCAGATGGGGGTGATTTGCAATTTTACTGTAATCATGCCCGATAAATCCGAAATCAATTCGCAGGTCACCCTTGGATATTGCAGTTGGGTGAGGGCTTATCAATGTGAGATCTGGGACAATCTGGACCCGATACCGGGATCAACGCACCATTTCAAAGTACTTAGCCAGATGGGAAAGAACGGAGCGATAACGGAAGTGCCTGCGCTGAATAATGCGCTGAAAATAGCGAGGGAAATTAAGGAGATCACCATCACCTTCCGTGAAAATGAAACTGATGAGCCGTTTGGATATAAGATAAACGATCCGGCCTGGGACAATGATTTTACCCGATCATACCAGGTGCCGAAAACCAATGATCCAAGCTCTCCTCAGAACACCGTAACTGTAAACAATTACCTGATTAATTTTCAGCGTGGTTGGTTTATGAATTCAGCAGATGTAATACCAGTCCGGTATTCCAATGCTATGATGGAGAACATCAATCCTGCCTTCAGACCGGATGGTACAAATATCGTTGAGATGAAATGGATTTTGCAAAGGGAACTCGGAGGCAACCTCGTTTATTTTCATGAAGTGAATGTTACCCCCGGCAGTTTTGAAGGTGTACATCAGCATATTGGTTCTGAAGAATTGTATTATATCGTATCCGGTGAAGGAATTGCCTATATGGGTTTTGATGATGATCCGGCATTTGACGATGTTTCACAACCCGTTGTCAGGCAGGAGATTTATTGTATTGGTGAAAAGTCGGTAAGAGAACTGCATGTTAAATCCGGAAATATTATTTATACCAAAAGCGGCGGCATTCATGGAATAAAAAATCCCTCACCTACAACACCATTGATTTTTGTTGCTTTCGGATACCATTGTTCCTAGATTATTTACAACTAATTCAAAAAAATAATGGCGCAAATTGAACCCGGAGATGTAATACAGGATATTACTTCACCAATAAATTACAATGAACGTAATCCTGTTGCCAAGCTCCTGGGCATCATGCAGGAATCCAGTTTTTTTGCTGAGAATACCGCAGCATACCTTTCGGATTCGCTGCAGTATCTCTTTCCATTTTCACATCTGGAATTATATGGACCGGCAGGAGATGACCATTCCATTTTAAATCCCGAAGTACAGGATAATAAAACAGATTTTCAGAAACAGAATATCAGGGATTTTTTACTCACCGATACTTATCTCGTACGTGGATGGGTAAGCGTAGGTCAATGGACCGGACCATTTATTAAATTTTCTTATAGAGGAGATCCGGATTCCGCATTAAGCAGGGCATCCGGAAACACCCTCACTTCGTTTATTCATTTATGGGCCGATATACAGGGCAAATCGATGAATGAACCCATACCGGTGCACTACAATACAGAAACCAATAATTATGAAATCGAATTATGGGGTTTTACAGGCGGAGATTTATTCAGCCAGTTGAGTCAGAAAGGAAAGGATGCCATGAGCAGAGGGTTGCTGGTTAACAGACCCGATCTGATCAAAGGAACCATTAATGATTTTGCCAGGGAAGGACTGGACGACAGGGATATGTACCAGGTAGCGCCGGAAAATTCAATGCATCCCATTTTGCCTTTAAATATTACTCTTGCCTGGGGCGATCATACAAGAACTTTCTGGGATTCCAATAATGGTAACAACTACCATTATTCATTTAATATGTTACTCCGGGGATGGAATAATTTCATGCAGGTGGGTGTAAGTGCAAACCCACATGGTGGAATTGGCTTTCTGCACTATCGTAATCTCTTATCTAACTATAAGCCCTACACGCGATTTAAGGAATTGTCCCGCTCTCTTGAACCCTGGATGTTCGACGCCAACAGAAAGAAAGGAAATGACCAGATCACAAAAGAAGAAAACTTTGTTGCTGTTGAATATGTAGACCTTCATATTTTAAAGGCGGAATGTGCAATCGGCATACACCGCCACAGGGATAACCAGGAGATATTCTTCCTGCTAAATGGTAAAACCATCATGGTAACAGGCGACTGGTATCAGTTTGCGGACAGGGAACGGGCTTTTGAAATCAGAACCCTGCTGCCTGGTTCTTTCACATTGCTCAAGGCAGGTCAGCTGCATTCGCTGATCAATGCTTTGGATATAGACGCAACACTGCTGATGTTTGGGGGTTACGATTAATCTGTAGCATATGAATCATTGGTTATACGAAGACGGGGTTTCATTTCCATTTGGCGCAACATGGAATAACGAATTACAGGGCTTTAATTTTTCGCTGTACTCAAAATCAGCCACGCGGCTTGAAATTTTTTTCTTCGGAAAAGATGACCCTGCGCAGGTTGTATTCAGTTTTAGATTTGATCCTCTTAAGAACAAGACTTCAACTATCTGGCATTGCTTTTTAAAAGAGTCATTGCTCAATGGAGCAGACAGCTATGCATACAGGGCTGATGGTCCTTCAGTTCCAGGTAATCAATTCGACTTTCAAAAACTGCTCACCGACCCCTGGGCAAAGTCCATTCATTTCCCATCTTCATTTTCCAGGAATGCAGCAGTATTCAACGGAGACAATATTGGCAGAGCTGCACTCGGGTTGCTGATAAAAAGAGATAGCAATCCTGAAAACTTTTCCGGCGATCGATCTCCGAAACATTTTCATGACCTGGTCATTTATGAAATGCATGTGCGGGGATTCACGCAACACAGTAGTTCCGGATTAGCAGATTCTTTAAAGGGAACTTTTGCAGGCGTCGTTGAAAAAATTCCATACCTCGTTGAACTTGGAGTGACCGCAGTTGAACTCATGCCTGTTTTTCAGTTTGATCCCCAGGAAGGAAATTACTGGGGTTATATGACCATGAATTTTTTTACGCCACACCATCTTTTTGGATCAACAACAGATCCCTGGGAGCTGGTGAAAGAATTTAAAGCAATGGTGCAGGCGTTTCACAGTGCCGGCATCGAAGTGATACTGGATGTCATTTACAACCATAGCGTAGAAGGTGGAAATCAAGGTCCAAACTATTCTTTTAAAGGAATCGATAACTCATCTTATTATCTGCTCACTACCGACTTGCAGCATTATATAAATGATGCAGGCACGGGAAATGTCATGCGCACCGCGCACAGAGTTGTGCGTAAACTTGTGCTGGATAGTCTCCGGTACTGGGCCAGTGAAATGCATGTGGATGGTTTCAGGTTTGACCTCGCGGCCATATTCACACGAAATGATGATACCACAGTTAATCTCACCAATCCTCCGATACTGGAAGAGATTTCCATGGACCCCATACTCTCAAAAGTCAGATTGATTGCCGAACCCTGGGATATCAGTTCATACCAGCTCGGAAAAAAATTTCCGGGTTCCAGCTGGGCTCAATGGAATGGAGCATATCGTGATGACCTCAGAAGATTTGTGAAGAGTGACGAAAATATGGTGGCGACCGTTATGACAAGGATATATGGAAGCCCCGATTTATTTCCTGAAGAAGCTCCTTTTAATGACAAGCCATGGCAATCGGTAAATTTTATAACCAGTCACGATGGATTTAGTTTGTATGATCTTGTTTCTTATAATAACAAACACAACGAAGCAAACGGACACAACAATACTGATGGCTCTAATGACAACTTTAGCTGGAACTGCGGATGGGAAGGCGATCTGAATCTGCCTTCTGAAGTGATGGATCTCAGGAAAAAACAGGCAAAAAATCTCATGACACTGCTCATGTTCTCTAATGGTATACCCATGTTCAGAATGGGCGATGAATTCCTTTTTTCACAAAACGGGAACAATAACCCATTTAATCAGGACAATGAAATTTCCCGGATCAACTGGAACAGAAAAAACCAGTTCTCTGATTTTTTCCGGTTTACAAAAGCCCTCATTACAATTCGAAAAGCGCACCCTTCAATCTGCAGAGGAAATTTCTGGAAAAATGATATACAATGGTTTGGTTCTAATGGTGGACAAGCCGATATATCCTATTTCTCCAGAACTCTCGCATTTTTATTAAAAGGCGCATCGTTAAATGATGATGACTTTTATGTTATGATCAATTGCTATTGGGAAACCCTCAATTTTATCATTCCCGGACCTGCTGCAGGCTGGAAACGAATCATTGACACTTCTCTCTCCGATACAAATGATATTCTTCTTTTTTCAGAAGCTCCGGCAATCACGGACAATCAGTATGCCGTAAAGGGAAGAACGGTAGTGATTCTGCAACGCGGGAATATTTAGGGTCTGCTGTTTAAAACCTTGGAGGTATTTTTGCCAAGGTTGGCTTTCAAGCCACAAAATTTCTTTACGGACACCTAACCCTGCACCGATACAACCGCTTTTCATCAAAATTTTAAAACCACGTGCAAAGGTTTCGGATCATTTGATTAAAAAGTCTTGCATGAAAAAACACAACTCTGTTATAGAAGCCGGACTCATCCTGAATTCTGTATAAAACAGCTGACCCAATTTAGAAGGAATTATTGCTGTTCCGATTCCCTTTCCATAATCTTCCCGCCTCCCCGACTTCCTTTCCTTTGCGAAACGCTCAGGCAAAGCAAGGCCGGCATGTATTTCATTTCGGCCGGCTGCCAAATTGCGCAGGATTCATTACATTCAACCCAGTTTCCAAAACCATCCAGATGAGAAAATTGTTATCCTTTATTCTTTGTATTACTATCTTACAATGTTGCAAACAAAACTCACCTGGCTGGATAGACGAAGACCGTCTCAAAAACCAGAGCGCCGATGAATGGCTTACTGTCGGAGGTAACCAGCAGATGCAGCACTACTCCCCTCTCAATGATATCAATGCTTCCAATGTACAAAACTTAGGCTATGCATGGGAGTATGATGCCAGCAGCACCATCGGCACTATCCACCGCGGACTGGAAGCAACACCGATTATCGTTAATGGCGTGATGTACACATCCGGTGCCTGGGGATTTGTATATGCACTCGATGCGCGTACCGGAAAAGAGATCTGGCGCTATGATCCGAATGTGGATGCTTCCTATGGACGCAGGGCCTGCTGTGATGTCGTGAACCGCGGCGTTGCGGTATGGAAGGGGAAAGTATATGTGGGTACGCTTGATGGTTATATGGTTTGTCTTAACGCGGCTGATGGCAAAGAAATCTGGCGCAGGGATTCATTTACGGATCGAACAAAAGCCTACACCATTACCAGTGCGCCGCAGGTGGCGGGCAATATCGTGATGATCGGCAACTCGGGGGGCGAATATGGTGTGCGCGGTTATATTACTGCATATGATCTCAACAGCGGTGAACAGAAATGGCGTTTCTTCATCGTACCCGGCGATCCGAAATTTCCATACGAACATGAAGAACTGAAAATGGCCGCGAAAACCTGGGATCCGAATTCCGACTGGCAAACCGGCGGTGGCGGTACGGTTTGGGGTGCAGCTGCCTATGATCCCGAACTGAATTTATTATATGTTGGCACGGGCAATTCAACGCCCTACCCGATCTGGTATCGCAGTCCGAATGGTGGTGATAATTTGTTTTTGTCTTCGATACTCGCGATCAATCCGGATAACGGAAAACTGGTCTGGCATTACCAGACAACCCCGGGTGAACTCTGGGACTATACCGCAACCCAGAATAATATTCTCGCTGATCTGGAGATCGATGGAAAGAAAAGAAAAGTGATCATGCAGGCGCCGAAGAATGGTTTCTTTTATGTACTCGATCGTGCGACGGGTGAATTGTTGTCTGCAGAAAAGTATACGCGTGTCAACTGGGCCAGTCATGTTGATTTAAAAACAGGAAGACCTGTACTCACGGAGCAGGGCGGATGGTACAAGGACGGACCCAAGCTCGTGATTCCTTATCTCGGCGGGGGGCATACATGGCAGCCTATGTCGTACAATCCCACAACAGGCCTGGTATATATTCCGGAACATGCAGTACCGCAGGTGTACAAAAGTTATGATACCTATAAATGGAAACCCGACGAAGACAATACCGCTCTCGACTATGCGAATTCGGGTAACTGGAGTATTGTGAAAGATCAGATCAAAACACCGCAGGATACGATGATGACCGAGAGTCTCACAGCATGGGACCCGGTTACGCAGAAAGTCGCATGGAAGGTAGAACGCGGTGCGCCTGATGGAGGAGCACTCTCCACACCCGAACTCGTATTTCAGGGTACGCGTACAGGTTACCTTCGTGTGTATGATGCAAAAACCGGTAAGCTGCTCAAAGAAATTTTCACCGGCACCGGCATCATGGCTTCTCCGAATACTTATAAAATTGATGGTGTACAATACGTAGCGGTGATGGCTGCTTTCGGCGGCGCTCCAACCTGTTGTTATTATGGTGATGCGGTTTTTCATGAATATGAAAACAAGGGCCGCATTCTGGTATACAAACTCGGCGGAACCGCCACACCGTTACCTCCGAAAAGAAATATCCTACCCGTACCCGCACCTCCGGCAATGGATCTGGATACTGCAAAAGTTGCAAAGGGAAAACAATTGTATTATCAGTATTGTGAAACCTGTCATGGTGTAGGTGGTGATGGCAGCAATACCCTGCACCCCGATCTGATGCGACTTCCGGAAGCGAAGCATAAACTGTTTAAGGAAATTGTGCTGGGTGGAATTCTGGCGAAAAATGGGATGGCGGGTTTTGGGAATTCGCTCAGTGAAAAGGATGTGGAGGCGGTGCATGAGTATTTGGTGAGTCAGGAGTGGAAAACTTATCAGAAAACAAAAACGCAAACTGGCAAGCAATAGTAAAGAGATTTAGCGCAGTGAGAATAGTAGCAGGCTCTGGTTAATATCTGCCATTGAGGAGAAGATCGCCAATTATAACAATTTGTTTAAGATGATTTTGCGATATTGTTCTCACCAAAAACACCAATGTTGAGAAAACACCGACATGTTTTAATTATCTTCTTTTTATACCTTCTGATTTCTGGCTGTAAAAAAGAAGAAGTTCTACCACCTTTCAATGAATCATTTACAGAACCCTACACAACAGGGAGCATTCGTTTTCAGTTTTACCGAATCAATCCTGACAATCCCGGTACACCTACAAAAATGCAACAGACCGATTTTACTGGTCTATACGAACGGCCGGAAGAGCGCTGGATGTGCGGATACTACAGACCAGATTTCAGGTGGACAGCAATGTTGAGAATCAATCCGGCAAATTACTACCAAAGAGCAAGTATTCTTTTCTACGATGTCAATATTGACTCCCTGCCCTTACCATTTACATTCTACCGGAATCAAAATTTTAATACTCAAATGGAATACACACTTGGTTTTAAACAATATTTTGATTCGACGGGTGCTGTAATCGCAAGTTTTGATTCCTTTGGCGCAACTACCAATTACGACGACTTCACCCTGACACTATTTTCAAAATCAAACAACAGGCTGCAGGGAACATTCAGCGGAACCATCAAACATGTTTTCGAAGACGATCAGATAAAAATTGAGAAGGGGATTTTTGATGTGGGGTATGTGGTGAGGTGAGGCCGAGCGTAAATAATTTCTTGTATAAAACGGAAGCATCAATATGCGTAGGTAAAACCGGCCATGGTGTTGGGGGGGTGTATAAGACATACCTGATGTACTGATTTGATGCGATTGTAGGAAACGTTAGTGTTTGTTCGCCAACTTCTCACAATAAGAAGAAAATATTCGTTTAAATAAATGTCATCATATAAATTGCTGCAAGGTTCTGTCTTGCCAGAGATTTAGTAATTTTCTATACAGGTTTAGACTGTACTTCAAATCTTTTGTAGATACATTTTAATAATGCAAACTGTAGTGCGACTAATACTGACAAAGCATTTCCGTTGTTGGAACCTTCCGATAAGTTTGTAAACATTAGAATGATTGTCAAAGCCCCATAGGTCATAAATATCAATGCTGACTCTATTTCTATTTTTCGGAATTGAAAACTCATACAAAAAAATAGTCCTCCATAAATCAGGTTTTGACAAAATTGATTTGCTGCCTCAAGATTTCTGGTGAAATGCATACTTACATTGTGAAACATTATCCAGCCAGTTACAAATATTACAGCAGGGAAAATGGTGATGTATAAAGTCCGCTCAACAATTTTATTCCATGCTTTTTTTAGAAATTCTCCCGGGATATAGTAGAAACAAATCAGCGCAAGGGCGGAATTGCCAAACAGTGACATACTCAATTGCAGGAAATTAAAGAGACCTTTACCACCTGGATAATCAATTCCCGCAAACCTCGCAACAACATAATAGCAATACATTACTGTAAGACTTGCCCAGAAGGCACACCATGTGCGTAGCTCTCCTTTGTCGGTGTTTGCAGTTATCGATTTTGGAGCACAGCTCGTAAATACAATGCCCGCGATTGTCGAAATCAGATTTAAAACTAATTGACCCGTCGTATTTAATTCCGGCCATTGCATGGAACAATATTTATTTGTAAATGAGTTGATAATACTTTCCTTCAGAAATTTTCAATTCACCATACAAGCGATACCCTTTCTTGATACTTGTATCAAGCCTTGTTCGAAGTTTATAAAAATTTGAATCCTCTAAGACTACGTAGTCGGAGGGAGTATTGAATTCGCCCGGTCTGAATTCCTTATAAAGGCCGGTAAAATATAAAATCAATATCGAAAGAGTAGTGAAAAAAAAGTAAATGAAGTTTTTATTTATTTTATCAAGCCTTTTTTTGAAATAAATGCTCATAAATTATGCTGTTCACGGTTGTATCTGAATTTAATCAATATCGGTTACATTAAAAAATGGAACACTATCAAGCAATTGCATTGAGCCATTGTCACTCATTTGATCTAGGTTAAAACGCGTTGTGAAGGATCTAACATCAATGGGACACGCCCCTTCTCATTTCTGTACTTTCTCATCCGATCCTCAGAAACTCCTATCCAGCAAGGATTTCCATTCTGGCACGTTCCGGCAATACCTCGAGGGTAAAACCTCCGAGATCTTAAACCTCGGAGGTTTTTTTACACAGGTTCTATCAACAAAGCAACAAAATCAATTTACCATCCCATTTACGCTTCTGCTTTACATTGTGGCTCAAAAATAATTCTGATCTTGAAAAACATTTAAATCCGCTAACTATCTTGCTCCGCAACATTCTCCCATACGACAACTTCACACTCACCGCCCGACTCTCACCAATAGAAGTTCGCGAACGTTTACTGCTGATCACAGATCCATTTAGAAAACCATCATTACTACCTTTTGATCATCGCCAAAAACCTTATGAAGGTGTTATCACAAAATCCTGGTTTGAAATCAATGAAATTCGAATAGGCAGAGAATTCCAGGCCCCAATCATCACTGGCGAGATTATTCCCGAAACAGAATTTACAAGAATTAAAATCAAAATAAGAATCGTCAAAGAAATCATAATCTTCCTGGGAATCTGGCTGGGAATTGTTGGAATTATTGCCATCTCAACAATCATCGGAATTATAAAAAAATTGATGGCAGGTCAGTCCGACCTGGGAACCGGAGATGCAGTCCCTTTTGTAATACTATTTGTTACTTATCTGATCGTTTTCGGAAGCTATTTTTCCAC
>JAATGW010000697.1 GCA_015654495.1 Chitinophagales bacterium | reverse complement strand
GGCGGCATCCTCGGTCGATAAGGCTGGGCTGTGTCCTGACGAGAGTGTGCTGATGCAAATATGAGCAGGTCCACTGCCTCGATGGTACTTTGGCAACCTGTCTCAGATGCAAAAGCTTGGGCAGCACAAGTATTTGCAGGCCTGTGCACAGAAGTACGGCAAGATCTTCAAGGTGAGAATTATCTGCAGCAGCTGCAAACAATTTTCCTCGATGTTGAGATAGATTATTTCCAGAGTAATGTTGAAGGTGAGATCATAAACAAATTACAGGAAGCAGGTTTTAAAGCAGATGGTATTATTATCAACCCTGGCGGGTATACCCATACCTCTGTAGCTATTGGCGATGCTATTGCTGCTATTATATCTCCCGTAGTGGAAGTGCATATTTCGAATATACATTCCCGTGAAGAATTCAGAAAGATATCCCATATATCAGCAAAAGCAAAAGGTACCATTGCCGGTCTTGGACTGAAAGGATATGAACTGGCTCTCATGTACCTCCTTGACCACGTTAAACGTTAAACCTTCAACATTTAACCCGGGTGCAGTAAACTCTCTGATTAAAGATTAGAAATTTCTACTTAGAAATTTGAATTCGGGTAGTTCTGAAGCCGCCGCCTTAACAGAAACTACCAAAGAATTTATGAGGTGAATAAATAGAAATGCTGTACCTTATCTAGGGTTAAAAAATGGGGAGCCTTATTCAAATGAGGGCTAATGCTATGAAAAAATTTCTATTGGTAGATGACCATTCTGTGGTGAGATCCGGTATACGTTTGTTTATCAGAGACAAATATTTTAATGCAGAAATTGATGAAGCTTCTGAAGGCGACAAGGCATTTGAGTCGGTAAAGAAAAAGGATTATGATTTGCTCATAATGGACCTGCATATGCCGAAAACAGATACGGTTGGGTTAATTACAAATATCTTAAAGATAAAACCTTCCACTAAAATTCTTGTTTTTTCAATGGGTGCTGAGGAAGTATTTGCCCGGCGCTATCTGAGTTTGGGTGTGATGGGATTCCTGAATAAAGATTGTTCCGACGACAAGATCCTCATCGCCATTGAAACCGTTCTAAATAACCGGCGATATTTGAGCGAAAAATTAATGGATCGTTTAACGGGCGATAGCGTTGCTGATAAACCTGTTAATCCATTTGATGCATTATCGACCAGGGAAATTGAAATTGCCATGCTTTTGATTAACGGGAGATCGGTTGGTGAAATTACCGGTACCTTAAGCATTCAGAATTCTACCGTAGGCACCCATAAAGCACGCATTTTTGAAAAATTGCAGGTTAATAATGTGATTGATCTGCATGAACTTGCAAGATTGTATCAGATTATTTAGGCCTGGTTCCTGCAGGCTGTAATATCTTTTTTTGCCAATAACGCTTACTATTAAAAAGTCAACAATTTCGATCCCTGTTTTCATTTAATTTAATGGAATTTCGATCAGCAACCTGCATCCTTTTCCGGGAGCAGAAATAATTTTGGCTGTTCCTTTATATGATTCTGCCCGGTTAAGGATGTTAGTTATACCAATTCCGGTTCTTGTTTTCTTTGAATCAAAACCAATTCCATTATCACTGACAATCATATTAATAATGTCGCCTTCAGTACCAATAAATAAATTAACTTTTGTTGCTTCGGCATACTTCTCGATATTGTTCAGCTGTTCCTGTGCGATCCTGTAAATTGTTTCTTTGATTGGTGCCGGTATTTTTTCTTCCTCTAATCCTGATGAATTCAATGTAATGATTCTTTGACCATGACTATAATTTGTCACCAGATCATTAAGGGCAGCTTTGAAACCTGTATCTGCAAATCGTGGGATAACCATTCGATGTGAAAGGTTACGTGTTTCGGAGATAGCTTCCTCTACATGTTCAAAGCAATCTTTGACAATAGGAATTCCGATTTCATAGTGAGCAAGACAAAAACCCAGTTTCATTTTTATCGTGGCCAGCAATTGGCTGATATTATCGTGTAGTTCTCTTCCCAACTGATTTTTCTCCTGTTCCTGCGCCTGCAGCATTGCTCTCGTAATGTTCATTCGTTCATTAATTTTGCTTTGCAGTCTTTCCTGTTCCAGTCTTTTTATTTGGGAAATATCGATATGCATTACTACAGCCCCTGATTTTTCTTTTTCTTTTAATGGTGTAACCACCATGCGAAACCACTTAATTGCCTCCGGTGAATGACAGGCGTACTCAAATACAAATTCATCAACTTTATTTTTCAATACATCCTGAATTCCCTGGGCCACCAGTTTGCCATCTTTTTCATCTGAACCGCCCGAATCCCTTGTTAAAACCAGATAATTGTCGCCTATGGCATAGCTATTACCTGTGAAGCCATTACTCGCTGCAAAATTTTTCCAGGCACCATTTACATCAACTATATTGCCATTTGCATCTAACAAAGCAATATTTGCAGGAATTGTATTTAGTATCGACGACATTCTTTGAGCCAGTGCCTGTTTTTCATTGAAGCTGTTTTTTAGATCCTGCTCAGCATTTTTTCTGCTCGTGATATCCGTCATTGCTCCCACCATCCGGAAGGGCTTATTTTCGTTCGTATATAAAATATATCCACAACCAAGTACAAATGCCGGAGTGCCATTCGCTTTCAGAAACCGGTATTCCAGCGTCCAGCAATCTTCGCGTTTTTCTGCCGAATTGCGTATTTCCAGCATTACCCTTTCTTTGTCGTCCGGGTGAATCCTGTTATGCCAGGAACTGATGTCCGAACCAATATCCTCCCTGTTATAACCAAAATGAGAATAATAGTTTTTATTCCACCAGATCTTGCTGGTAACCAGATCCCAATCCCAGATTACATCATTGGTGGCGCTAACAACCATTTCAAATCTTTCGTTGGATTTTTTTATTTCATCCTCTGCTTTCTTCTTTTCAGTTATATCGCGTGAAAAGCAGGCCGTTCCAATAACGGTTTTTCCTTCATATAATGGATAAAATGAAATTTCTGACCAGAATTCAACGGGGTCTTTATTATATTCCAATTCAGTAAATGATTCACCATTAAATGCACGTTCATAATTTTTTTTGTAACGTTCTATTTGATCCTCTTTGAATATGTTACTGAGAATATTAGTACCCTTTTTATAGGTTTGGCCGGACATTAACATGATCATTTCATCAAAAGCCTGATTGGCAGTGATGAGTTTAAAATCACGGCTAACACTCCACATCAGGTCATGTGTATTATTGATTAAAGCATGTAGATTATTCCGGTCAAATTCCTGCTGCTGTTCTGCTATCTTTTTTTCAGTGATATCCCTTCCTGCTATGCAGATTCCATTGATAATATTATTCTTTTTAACCGGGTTGAAGGTGAAATTAATCCAGGTCATAATCCCGGTCGGATTTGTAAAAAGCCGGTCGTACTGAATAGTTTCACCTTGAAAGATTTTTTCTGTGGTTGCTTTAAACTGTGCTTTTCTATCTTCTTCTATATAATCCAAAATGTTTTTACCAATTGCGATTTCTTCTGTTGTATTAACAAGAACGATTTCCTTTGTCTTGCTATTAAATGCTCTTATAACCCTCTGTTCATCCAGTAATATGAAACCTTCAGAGCTATTATCAAAGATTGCTTTAAGGCTCTCTTCACTTTGAATAAGTCTTTGACGGGCTTCGTTTTTTTCCCTTTCTGACCGGTGGTTTTTTAAAGCCGCACCAATAGCTGCGGGAAGCCGGGCCAGCCGGTCTTTTAAAACATAGTCATCCGCTCCTTGTTTGATGATATTTGCAGCAAATTCCTCGGAAACAGTTCCTGTTACAAGGATAAACGGTATTTGAATTGATTTTTGTTTAAATATATCTAATGCTTCAGTAGCACTAAACTGAGGAAGCGAATTATCGGCAAGAATCAGGTCCGGCCCGAATTCTTCAAGATCATTCAGATAGGAGCTTTTAGTCATAGAAAGCCTGAAATTAATATTCGGGTTCTCTTTTTTCAGTAACCGATATACAATTTCCCCATCAGCCGCATTGTCTTCGAGCATCAATATTTTTAAAAGGTGTTCCATGTACAAAAACGATTATATGGGGGGTTGATTTAATAATAGCCAATAGAAACCAAGGTTTTTTATCGCGAGCGCAAAATTTTCAAAATTTACTGGTTTAACGATATAACTGTTTGCGCCGAGATCATAACATTTTTTGATATCAGGGTCTTCTTTAGAAGATGTTAGAATGACCACGGGAATTAATTTTGTTCGCTTATCTGTTTTTACTTTTTCTAATACTTCTATGCCATTCAGCTTTGGCATTTGTATATCTAACAGGATCAATTTCGGCGGTGTGTCAATTCTTCTTTTGCCTTCGTATTTCCCGGTAGCGAAAAGGAAATTAAGCGCTTCATCTCCGTCCTTAATATGAAAGAGTTTGTTGGCGAAGTGGTATTTTTTTAGTTCCCTGATAGCGAGTTCGGCATCATTGACATTATCTTCTACCAATAACACATCTATTGAATTGGGATCCATGGTATGTATGTTTTTATATATCCTGCTCTGTAATACTTATTTGTCAACTGGTAAACTGAAATAAAAACTTGCACCTTTATTTACCTCACTTGTGGCCCACACTTTACCGCCGTGTTTGGAAATAATTTTTTCGACAATTGCCAGCCCCACACCAGTTCCCTCAAATTCCTCTGTAGAGTGCAGACGCTGAAACACTTTAAACAATTTGTTATGGTATCTCTGGTCAAATCCTACACCATTATCTTTTATCCGGAAAATTATATCACCGTCCTGTAAGTATGAGGATATTTCGATGCGTTGATCGGCTTTGGTTCCTGAATATTTAGCCGCGTTTGAAATCAGGTTGATCCATACCTGGCGTATGGCATTCAGATCTCCCTTTATCGGTTCCAGTGGATGAATCACCCAATTAATGTTACTGCTTCTATTTTTTATTTCAAGATTTCCAATTACCTGTTGAACCAATGCATTTGTATCTATTTCGCTTTTTTTAATATTTTGGTTCCGCATCCGCGAGAAAGTGAGCAGGTCATCGATAAGATTACCCATTTTCTGGGTATTTTTTTTGATAATGCCGGTAAGTCGTTTCGCTTCATCATCTAACTGGCTACTATATTCTTCCTCCAATATTGTTGTAAATCCGATAATCGCACGTAGTGGTGCGCGCAGATCATGTGATACAGAATAAGAAAATGATTCAATTTCTTCATTTGATACACGTAACTGTTCTGTTCTTCTTATCACTCGTTCTTCCAGTTCTATATTGATTTTGTTTATTTTTTGTTCTGCTGCTTTGCGTTCGCTGATATTATCGACCAGACCTACAAAACATCCTGCTTCAGGACTATATAATGAGATAGACAGCCATTTATTCATGGGCTCAACAAAAGTTTCAAATTTTTCAGGGATCCCCGTAAGTATTACCCGGGTTACAATTTCTGTGTATATCGGGTCCAGATCCAGCAGATCGGGCATAATTTCAGATATATTTTTTCCCGATACATTCCTAAGTCCGGTGAGTTGTTCGTATTCATTATTAACTGCCAGATAAGTATAATCTTTCAAAATACCGTTATCGAAAATCGCTTTGCAATAAGCAAATCCATTCACCATATTTTCGAACAGGTGCCGGTATAATTGTTCGCTTTTTGTCAACGCATCTTCAGCTTCTTTGCTTTTTGTAACATCTCTGAGATTAATAATAATTGCGCACACGCTTGTATCATCCAGCATATTTTTAATGACACCGTCAAGCCAAATATAATGTCCCTTTTTGTGCAAGGTCCTTATGCTCATCGGAAATGACTTTCCCGGATTTGCCAATACATTTTTCGTCAGTCCCGTCAGGCCTGCCGCATCATCCGGATGAGTCAGGTCAGCTGTTCCCACCGATTTTCTTTCTTCGGACGTCCAACCTGTAATACGTTCTGATGCAGGACTGCGATAGATGGTTTCAAAATTCTTATCTAATAGTGCGATGATTCCCTCATTGTTTTCGATAAGGGATCGAAACCGGCTTTCACTGGACACAAGTTCCTGCTCAGCTTTTTTACGACTGGTTATATCAGTTCGTATTGCAACGTATTGAAAAGACTTACCCTTCTCATCAAGAAACGGGACGATTGTGGTGTCAACCCAATAAAAGGTTCCGTCCTTTGCCTTATTCTTAATCTCACCCTTCCAGATTTTACCTTGCGATATCTGCATCCACAGATTCCGTATGAAGTCGGTGCTATGATATCCCGAATTGACTATCCGGTGATCCTTCCCGATCAGTTCCTCATGAGTATACTTGGAAATCCTGCAGAAATTACTGTTGGCATACTTTATTATTCCTTTTTGATTGGTGATTGCAACAATAGAAGATTCGTCAAGTGCGGTTTTATAATCTGATAATTCCTTAAGCGTGTTTTTTATATTTTCTTCTGCTTCAACCCGTCGTGTAACATCACGGAAATTAAATACGATCGCATTAACATATTCATCATTCAGTAGATTGTTGGCAATTCCTTCCAGCCAGATATAATTGCCGTTTTTGTGCAGGTTGCGAAACAAAGCAGGAATCGGTTTGCCGGGGTTTAACATTAATTCTTTAATAATTCCTTTTGCATATTCCCTGTCGTCAGGGTGAATTTTATCCGCTCCATTAGCACTAATTAATTCTTCATTTAGCCATCCGGTAAACCGTTCTGCCGAAGGGCTTCTGTAAATAATCCTGAATGAACTGTCCATTAATGAAATAATGTCGTGGTTATTTTCGAGGAGGGCCCGGAACCGTTTTTCACTTTTATGAATTTCTTCGGTTCGTTCTCTTATTGTGTTTTCCAGACTAACATTATATTCCGTTAGTTGTGCTTTAAGTTTTGTTTGCTCAGTAGTGTTAATGCTTACTGCAACGTTACCGGTAATCGTTCCATACTCGTCCCTGATAGTGGTGATAGAAGAACGCACATGAATTTCCTGACCCGATCTGGTTTTTCTTTTTAAATCACCGGACCAGTAATCTTTTTCCGATAATTCCTTCTGCGCCAAATTGATTTCTTCCTCAGAGCTTGAAGATTGTAATAACTTATTTGAATCGCTGCCCAGGGCTTCTGCTTTCGAAAATCCGTATAACTTTTCTGCCCCTTTGTTCCAGGTTTTTATTTTACCATCTGTATCCAGCACATAGATGGCATCGTTTGACTGATCAATCTGGCGGGAAAGAAATGCCATTTGTTCTTCTGCTTTTTTCTTTTCTGTGATATCCCGTATAACTTTTGCATATCCCCGCAGTTTCCCCTTCTTATCCCTTAGTGCTGTAATAAGCACGGTGGCCCAGTACGGAGATCCGTCTTTTTTTATTCTAAGG
>JAATGW010000721.1 GCA_015654495.1 Chitinophagales bacterium | reverse complement strand
TTTCTGTTACTGTTTCTAGTTCTTTAACTCATTTTTATACCGCCTGCTTTCCGGCTCCACGTCTTACCGGCAAAAGAAGGAAGTTATGTGGTAGGAGTAAGCAGGCAGAAGACAGCAGCCGTTGTCTCCGATCTGTTTCTGTTACTGTTTCTGTTTCTCCTCTTTCTCTTGCTCTTTCTCTTCCTGATTCAGCGCGTTGTATAAAATTTCCACGGGATGAAATGCGATCCTTCCTGTTCCATCTTTGATCTGGTGTCTGCAGCTGGTGCCAGGTGCCGCGATGATTGTATCTTCTGATTGTTTTCTTACACCCGGGAAGAGTACCAGCTCGCCGATTTTCATCGACAAATCATAATGCTCTTTTTCATATCCAAAGGATCCCGCCATGCCGCAGCAACCTGTTGGAAGTGTTGATACGGAATAGTTGACCGGCAGGGATAATAATTTTTCTGAGTTGGTAACGCCCGATAATGCCTTTTGCTGACAATGTCCGTGAAGAAATATCTTTTTCTGAGCTTTTGTAAAACTTTCTGAACTTATTCTTCCGGCTTCTATCTCCCGGGAGATAAATTCATCGATCAGGAAAACATTTGCTGCCAGTTTCCGGCTGCTTTCAAGAAGATCATCGCTGCAGATATCAGGGTATTCGTCACGGAAAGTTAGAATGGCAGAAGGCTCAATTCCAATCAAGGGTGTTTCAAAAGAAATCAGGGGACTGAAAATGCGGATATTCTTCTCTGCATATTTTTTTGCTTCGCGTAATAATCCCTTCGACAGACATGCACGACCACTTTCCGGATGATCAGGTAAAACAACTTCATATCCGAGTTTTTCAAGTAATAAAACAGCCTTTATACCAATTGTTGTATCCTGGTAATTGGTGAACTCATCATTAAACAGGTATACCCGGTGTTTACCAGTACTACTGTTTTGAGAAGTTTGTTTATGTTTTCTGAACCAGGAATTCAAGGTAAAAGAATGCAGCTTCGGCATCGACCTGTGTGGAGCGAATCCTGCAAATTTTTTGACGACTTTGCTCAGCGCAGGATTTGTCATAAAAAAATTATACATCGCGGGCCAGATTGCACCGAGCCTTGCAGATTTTGCATAGTCTGCAATTAGCCTTGAGCGGAGCGGAACACCATTCGCATCATGATACTGCTGCAGGAATTCTGCTTTTAGCTTTGCCACATCCACATTGGACGGGCATTCGCTTTTGCAACCTTTACAACTCAGGCAAAGATCCATTACATCATAAATCTCTTTATGGTTGAATCGGTTTGGTGATTCGGATCTTGTAAGAAATTCCCTGAGAATATTCGCCCTTGCACGGGTTGTATCTTTTTCATTTCGGGTAGCCATGAACGAAGGACACATTGTTCCGCCCGACAAATGCGTTTTACGGCAATCACCGGATCCGTTACATTGTTCTGCATGTTGCAGGATATCCTGGTTGTGAAAACGAAAAACAGTTTTGAATGCGGGTGTATGCTGCCCCGGAGTATACCTGAGCATGGTGTCCATCCGCGGAGTGTCCACAATTTTCTGCGGATTAAATATGTTTTCAGGATCCCAGGTCTTCTTGATCTGTTGAAGGAGCCGATAGTTTTTTTCGCCTACCATCTGCCTGATAAATTCACCTCTTAGCCGGCCATCGCCATGTTCTCCGCTAAGCGATCCATGGTATTTTTTTACGAGGATCGCAATCTCTTCAGCGATCACCCGGAAGAGGTGATTGCCTTCTTTTGTTTTCAGATTGAGAATCGGGCGCAGGTGAATTTCCCCGGAACCTGCATGGGCATAGTGCACCGAAAACAGGTTGTATTTCTTCAGAATCAAATTGAAGTCGCGTATAAAATCAGGAAGATCCTGAACATCAACGGCAGTATCCTCAATTACCGGAACTGCTTTTGCATCACCGGGCAGGTTGCTGAGCAGTCCCAGGCCGGCTTTCCGGAGTGTCCATATTTTTTTTGTATCTGAACCAAACAGTAACGGGAAATGATACCCTAAACCCGCTGCCCTCATTTCTGCTTCAGCAGCTGCCGCAGCTGGTTCAATTTCAGCCCTGCTGTTCCTCGCAAATTCGATAACCAGTATTGCGCCCGGGTCTCCCAAAACAAAAAACCTGTTCCTGCGCTGTTCCATATTGTCCTTGGTACATTCAAGGATGTAATGGTCAATGAGTTCGCTGGCAGAAAGATTATATTTCAGAGCTATTAAGTTTGCCCTCAACGCTTCATCTACATTATTGAAATGCACGCACAGTAAACCAATTTCAGGAGGCGGCAGAGGTACGACATTCAGTTTTATTTCAGTAAGTAAGGCCAGTGTACCTTCCGATCCTGCTATTATTTTACAGAAATTGAAATCAGGTTCGCCGGCAGTAAAAGGGGCTGTATCCAGCAGCACATCTACAGCATAACCGGTATTTCTTCTCTCAATCGATTTTTTTGGGAATTCTTTTCTTATCTCGAGCTGATTATCATAATTGCCCAGGAGGCTCCGGGTACTACGATAAATATTTGCTTCGAGTGTAGGACCTTCACATTTTTCATGAAATTCATCAAGGGACAGTGTTCCGAAAACGGCTTCTGATCCATCGCTAAGCAAAGCTTTCACCTCCAGCAAATGCTCTCTGGTACTACGGTATACAACAGAATTTGAACCACAGGAATTATTACCTACCATTCCGCCCATCATTGCCCGGTTGGCTGTAGACGTTTCAGGTCCAAAAAACAAACCATGCGGTTTGAGAAACATATTCAGTTCATCACGAATAACGCCCGGCTGTACACGAACCCAGTTCTCTTCTTTGTTGAGTTCGATGATTTTTGTAAAATGGCGCGAAAGGTCAACTATAATTCCGTTCCCGACTACCTGCCCTGCCAGCGAGGTTCCGGCTGTTCGCGGAATAAGGGAAGTTTTGTGCTGATGCGCATAAGCAATGAGCTTCTTCAGATCATCGGAATTTTTTGGAATCGCAACCGCTTTCGGCATTTCGCGATAGGCAGATGCATCGGTTGCATACAGTGTGCGCATAGTAAGATCATCATACCATTCACCATCAAGCTGAAGAACAGGCACAGTCATTTTTTCCATCAGTCAGTATGCATTAGATGCAGGAAGAGTGCAAATTTAGGTGGTAAAAAATTAACCAAAGACTGTTGTTGATGAGGGAGAGGTACCGAACGCTGGTCAGCGAATTTTTTAGTCATTTGGTTTATTTAGATGAACAGATAATAATATAATTATTCAATATCCGTAACTGGTTAAGTACGCTAAACTATTACGCTGATTACCTGAGTTCAATTGTATATCTTCAATTTAAAATCAACATAAGCTATATGAACTCAATGGCCCGGTTTTTTATTGCATGCTGTTTATTGTTTTCAGGATCTGCAATAGCACAAAAGAAGATGAAAAAAGAATTGCTCTATATCGGCACTTATACTCCGAATGGAGAGGGAATATATTTATACAGTTTCGATAGGGAGAAGATTAGTTTTGAGCAGATAGATATCAGTGCCAGTAAGAAAAGCCCGACCTTTCTTGCATTCCATCCGTCGGGTCAGGTTTTATATGCGGCCGACGAAGGGGCCGGAATGATCGAAGCCTATAAAATTGATGCTGCGACGGGAAAGCTTAGTCCGGTTGGTGAAAAGCCGGCACATGGCAACGGACCTTGCCATATCAGTGTTGATCCAAAGGCAAGATTTGTTTATGTCTCCAATTATGGGAGCGGAGATCTGGCAGTCTATCATTTAAACAAGGATGGGAGTTTCGGGGAATTGGCGGATACGATTCAGAATGTAGGTACCGGAAATCAAAAGCCGCATATGCATTCGATCATTCCTTCGGCTGATGGTAAGTTTATATATGCATCAGATCTTGGAGTCGACAAAATTTTCATTTATGCTGTTGATAAAGTGAGCGGCAAACTAAGTCCTGCAAAAACGCCATTTGTTGAATTAGCAAAAGGTGCAGGTCCAAGGCATTTCGAAATTCACCCCAACGGCAAATATGCCTACTCTGCAGCAGAATTGAATAATACTGTAACCGTATATGAGAGAGATCCGAAATCCGGCGTTTTAACTGCGGTACAAATCATTCCTATGCTTCCGGAAGGATTCACTGCGAAAAGTTCCGCCGCTGATATCCATTTATCTCCTGATGCCAGGTTTTTATATGCTTCCAATCGCGGGCATGAAAGCATTGTTATTTATCAGGTTGATTCCCAAACCGGGAGGCTCAGCCCGGTCGGCCACGAAAATACCGGTGGGAAGCATCCAAGGAATTTTCTGATGGACAAGCAAGGCGAATTTCTGATGGTGGCTAATAAGGATTCCGATAATATCGTTGTTTTCAGCCGGGATAAGGTTAGCGGAAAGCTGACGAATACCGGGAAGGAACTGCAGGTTCCGAATCCGGTTTGTATACTTCAGGTGATTAAATGAAATTGCCCATTTTACCGATTAATCATTTAGACCTCTCAGGGCTATCAGGCCTGCGATTGGATGGTCAGGCTGGATTTGCAAAGGAGTCGGGGAGTGGCTGTTAGAATTTGCCCCAACCGACTATTCATTTAGACCCCATTGCCCAATCCGGACTGAATTCCAGGTCATTTCTCATTCCCGGCAATTCAATTATCGGCTTTTTGTAAAAGGCAATTGACAAACTATCTGATTTTAGAATTTTTGTAAAAGACTGACAATAAGTTTTCTACACAGAAAACTATTTTTCGTGTGAGCTCAGTAAATCTGAGACACAAGCGCTCTGATGCATAACAGAATGGACAGCGAGGTCTAAATGGTTAGTCGGGAGCAAAATTTGCCGCGGTTTTTGAGCTGATTCCAATCCTGGAAAAAACCTCATTCTTTATGTCTAATGCGGCCAATTATTGCCATTCCAATCTGATATCAAATACACCTGAATATCCTGAAATTCATTCCAAACCGTTTCCCCGCGGCTTAAATGGTTAGTCGGACCGCAACATCTCTTTCGATTTCAATTTTAAGTTTTCAGGGCAGGATTGTCTGCCGGCCCGGAGATAATTTCTCCTGGGAATTTCAAGCTGACGCTGCTGTCCTCTCTCAGGTTCAGAATCGGTTCTTCCGCCATAACACAGCATGGATCGCATTAGGAAGTCTAAATGATTAGTCCATACGCTCCTGCTGAAAGCTCAAAGAACAAAAAAAGCTATCCGCCACGGCGGATAGCTTTTTCCATATTTCCCAATTTCTTAACTCCATGTTCTATCCCAGGAATCGATCGCATCCCATTCTGTAGTAGGAGCAAAATACATCTCACCTTTCTTCAGGTGTTCTTTTACAACCTTCTCATTCAATGTTACGCCAAGACCCGGTGTGTCCGGAACTTTTACAAATCCCTCTTTAAAAATCGGTTTGTCAATTCCTGTTACAAGGTCTTCCCACCAGGGTACGTCAAAGGAATGATGTTCGAGAGCTACGAAGTTTTCTGTTGCCGCAGCGCAATGAATATTCGCCATAAATGATATCGGTGTTCCCGCAAAATGCATTGCCATAGCAATCCCTCTTTCTTCCGCGTAGTCACCGATTTTCTTTGTTTCCAGAAGTCCGCCGGAGCTCGCCAGGTCGGGTTGTATCATATCTACGGCACGCGCATCAATCAGTTTGATGAATTCTTCCTTTAAATAAATATCCTCACCTGTAAGTGTGGGTGTATTTATTCCATCGGAAATCTGTTTCCATTTTTCAGTATAAAACCAGGGAACCATATCTTCAAGCCAGGCGAGCTGGTATTTTTCAAGAGCATTTCCCAGCCGGATTGCGGTCGTTACATCGAAATGCCCGAAATGGTCTGCTGCGAGTGGAATATCATAACCTACTGCATCACGGGTTTGTGAAACATGATCGCACAATACTGCCAGACCTTTATCAGTGATCTGCAATCCCGTAAACGGATGCTGGGTCAGGCTATAACTCCTCGCATTCCCTTTTGCCGGATCCCTTAAGCCCCATTGTCTTTGAAAATCCCAGTTAGGTGAACCGATTAAAGCTCCGGGTGTATTGGCTAGTAATTCCACGCCAAAATCCATTTTAAGAAAGGTGAGACCAAGATCTTTTCTGGCTTTCATCTTTTTTGCAAATTAGGCCGCATTGGGCAATTCGGGCGTGTCACCGTAAATGCGGATAAAATCGCGGTATTTTCCTCCCAGCATCTGGTATGCAGGTACATTATAAGCTTTGCCGGCAATATCCCATAAAGCCATTTCAACGCCACACACCCCTCCGGCAGCGCGGCCCTGACCACCGAATTGTTTTATGCTTTTAAAAATAGATTCAACACTGCAGGGATTTTTTCCAAGTAAACGGCTTTTTAAAAACAAGCCATAATTTTTGCTCGCTCCGTCGCGGATCTCGCCATAACCTGTTATTCCCTGGTTGGTGTCAATCCTGATTATCGGGCAGGTCATTGGTGCGCCTGTTACCACCGCGATACGGAGGTCCGTAATCTTCAGGTCCGAAGGAGCAGAATTGCGGTTAACCTTTTGGGTTATAAAATCAATTTCTTTAGCCGGGTCGTGATCAAATATCATCCCCAGCCCAAGACCACCAAGCGACGCTTTTTTGATAAAATCACGACGATTATCGCCGGTCTTTTCCGGAGTATTTTCTGATTGTAGTACCGACTTAGGTGCATCCGGAATATCACCATTAAATTTAAAACGGTCGAAGATTTTTTTCATATGAGCAGTTGTTTTTACGTTTCACGTTCAACGTTTAACGTTGAATGTTTAAATAGTAGATTTACCAGTTTCTGTTTTTCAGAAATTCATCCAGCTCTTTTTTTGACATCGGCACTTTATCAGGATTGTCGTTTATCCATTGCAGAAAGTCTTTCTTAATTTCTTCTGTCCACTGCATATCGATTTGTCCCGGTGTATATTTCCCTTCACGAAGCCGCTGATGACCAAACTGGTCGCGCAGGGCAATAAATTCAGACTGAATAATAACTTTTTCAGCAAGATGGGCCGGGATAAATATCACACCTTCTTTTTTACCCAGTACAAGATCTCCGGGAAGTACAGTAGCCCTTCCGATCCTGATCGGGCAGTTGATACAGCTCATCATCATTTCGCGAATAAAGGAAGGATCGAATCCTCTGACAAATCCTACAAATCCTTCGATTTCTTCCAGCCCTTCAAGATCACGTATGCTACCGTCGAATACAACACCCGTTTTTGATTTTGCATAAATTGAATTGCCGAGATTATCACCGATCAGTGTGCCGTCCACAATCTTTCCGTAGCCATCAGCCACATATACGTCATTCAGTTGCAGCATATCGATTGGCCAGGAATTGGGTGATCCTTTGCGGTTTTCCGCTTTCCCTTTTGCCCTGATCATACTATCGATATCAGGCCGGGAAGGCATATACTGAGTAGTTAGTACGCGACCTGCCAATGGTTTTGAAGGATTGATGATCTGCCAGCCCGCTTCAAACTGATTATTGTAACCGCTGTTGCGCATTACACCCCAGGCTTCTTCAAGGGAAATATTGGCCAATCTTTTTACAAGATCGTCAGATACCTTTGGCCTGCCGTCTGGAAATCTCTCACCTTTCCATAGGGGAGTGAGGGCAATAACAGCCTCACGGGAATTCTGTACCTGCTGCCCCAGAACAAATGATGTCGGGACGCAGAAACAAAAAATTAAAATCGCAACAAGCAGCCTGCAGAATGAAAGAATAGAAAATGAACATTTGGTACCGGTGGCAGTAGTTTTGGCAATCATCTTGAATACAGTTTTAATGTACAGGAAAATCGATTTGGCAGTGAGCAGGAGATTTCCCCGATATATTTCAAAGTATTACCTAAATTAAATGAATCGTACTTAAATCTCTAAAAAATTTCAACGGAAATCTATGATTCTTACAATCCCCAATTTCAGTACTGAGGTTAAAGAAGAATTACTCCGGATCATGGACTATTGGATGAAATATGCTGTTGATGAGGAGCACGGTGGATTCTATGGGCGGGTTGATGGCGATAATAAACCAGACCCGGGTTCACCAAAGGGAATTGTGGTCACAGCGCGGATTTTGTGGACCTTTTCTGCGGCACATCAGCTTTTCCCGAATTCCCGATATCCGGTTATGGCTGCACGTGCATTTAAATACATCAACGATTATTTCGTGGATAAAAAAAACGGCGGTGTATTCTGGCAGGTTACTGCTGAGGGATCACCACAGGTTACAAAAAAACAGATGTACGGACATTCGTTTGCTGTCTATGGGCTAAGTGAATATTATAAACTGACAAAAGATAAAACTGTTCTGACCCTGCTTAATAATATTGCAAATACTTTTTTATGGTACGCTTATGATAAATGGAATGGAGGATATACCGAAGCGTTTGAGGAAGATTGGGGAGATACTGACGACTATATCCTGAGTAAAGGAGAGAACAGCAAGTCGATGAATACACACCTTCATTTACTTGAATGCTTTACTAATTATTACCAGGCTACCGGTAACGGAAACGCGAAATTTCATCTCGAGCATAGTATTAAGATGATGCTGGAGAGAATAATTAATCCTGACACCGGCAGGATGACCCTGTTCTTCAGGGAAGACTGGACCCCGACAACTGACACTATTTCCTATGGCCATGATATTGAAGCCTCATGGCTTCTGATCGAGGCCGCTGAAGTATTAGGTGATGTAAAACTGATTGAAAAATGCAAAGCTGTTTCTATTAAAATGGCAGCTGCTGCAGTCGATGGCATTGCTGCCGATGGTGCACTCAACTATGAATTTGATCCTGCCACAAAACATCTGGAAACGAGGAAAGACTGGTGGCCACAGAATGAAGCAATGGTAGGTTTTTACAATGCATATCAGCTTTCAGGCAAAGTGCATTATATGGAGAAATCGGAAAAGGTCTGGACTTTTTCAAAAAAATACCTGATCGATTATGAGAAAGGAGAGTGGTTTGGCAGTGTTAGCGCGGATTATAAAACAAAATCCAGAGACAAGGTCACTTTATGGAAATGTCCTTATCATAATGGCCGGGCCTGTATGGAGATGTGGAAGAGGTTAGGAAGTACACGGTAGGGAATTTGCAAAAAGGTGAAGCTAAAATTAGTCATTGAACTGGAATGTGAATCAAGAATTGGCGGAGATTCACTAGTAATCCCTATTTTATCTGGTTTTTCAAATACCAATATTTTGAGTTGAAGTTTTCATTTTGCTTCTGCCTGAATATTTCAAAGTTTTGACGGTTTAGGAATATATTCTCATCATAACAAATTATTGAATGAAGCAGGCATTATGGCTTCAAAACGATAAAAGCCAGGTAATGAGCACTCCGGTAAGTATGGAAATTGCATAACTCATCATGGTGCCTACCAAGACGTATTCGCTGCGTAGATGCTCATCTCGTCCTGCAAATCGAATGATTCCCTTGCCGGCTACAAGAAATCCGATAGCTTCATATTGTCCTAATAGTACAAAAGTTAGTATGATAATCCTTTCAAACCAGCCTATTAATTTCCCGCCATGTTCAACTTTCCCCTCTGTATTTCCTGAATTTATATTTTGAAGAGTAAATTTTAATAAATATCCCCCAGGCCAGATCACGAAAGCGTAGCCTAACAATAGCAGACTTATCTTGTAGTTGGTAAAAGGCTCCGTTAATAATACGAGGAGCGTGTCCATGAGTGAGTAGTGCCAGAGCCAGACTGGAATGATGACTAAAAAATGTAAAACCTGGTCTGTGATGAAGAAGGTCGTTTGTTTTTGTGGATACTTTTTCTGAAGAATTACTTTAATTGAATCAATTACCCAATGTAAAATAGCGATCATCAATGATACCAGCCATAGACCTGAAAATACCCAGGTGGTGCTGAATACTAAAAATATATGCATAAGCATATGCCTTGAACGCCAGGCTTTATTTTTAACCATGGCATCCGTTTGAAGGACAAAATCTGCAAGTATATGTGCCAGTAACAGCCTTACCAATAGATTTCCCTGCGCATTTGAAAAAAATGCTTCCATTCCAGCTATTTTGAATAAATGGTTTCAAATCTGTTAACCATTACGGTTATAGCATTCCAGTTTCCGCTTGTCGACCGTTGATTTACTGCAGACTGGTTGATCTTCAATTGCCTTGAAATATCGTTTTCATTGTGATTCTGCAGCTTTAGGTTGATTACCTGACATTGGAGCGATGTGGTTTTGGAAATAATCGCATCTAACAATATCGCTTCAGTCCTTAGTTCATCTCCAAAGATGTCGTCCGTTGCTATTGCGAATGTCTGTTTTTTGTTTTTCAATTCATCCAATTGACGTCCGGAAAGTGTAAAAGCTTCACCACCTGATGTAGATAATTTTTTCCCCGCCTGCGCTTCACCTATGCCAATTGCAATTCTCGCGTCAGTAATGAATGGTAGCATTGCAGAAGTTCTGCTTTTGCCACTTAACGAAAATGAAGGGGGTGGATAGAGACTTCTGATATATGTTTTCACCAGCAATGCTATTCGAAGACTGTCTTGGGGTCTAAAGAAAAAGCACTGAAAACTGTCTCCTCTGAAGAATTCGCTTCGGAAATTGTAAGTCGGTGACCAATGTTTAAACTCTTTCTGAATATTTTTGATAAGGTTTAACCTATCTCCGTTCGTGAGTTTTGTGGAATTGATAATATCGCCGGTAATGACAGCCTGCATAAACAGTAAATAAGTCTATAACCTAATAATGACTAAAATAAGCTTAAAACCTGATAATATAACATTATAAGCTTAAAACCTTATACTAGACTCCGGTACTTTATTACTTTTACCTTCAGTCCAAACACACCGCCAGATTTATTCAAGCCACCCTAAACTATCTGGCGATTACATTTGTGATAATTCTGGGTTTGATCAAAGAAGTGTATTCTTTTCTACAACTTAAACCCCTGCCGCGCAATAAGCTTCCATTCTTTTTTTTCTTTTTTCCAGATGAGCAGAACATGCAATTTCAGATCACGTGGATTTCCATTATCAATCAGTTTTGCATTCCACACATGCCTCACTACTGCAATATCATTCTGAATCTGTACAGTCTGACCGCTCACATCAATGGCGGCAAACGAGACCGGGCCGGTAAGTACTGCATTGATAAATGTGTTTTTATCTTCCACAAGTCCGCTTGAATGACCATAGCTTAAAGCAGAGGAACTAATCTGATCCAGCAGCGCTTTGTCTTTGCCCATTAATCCTTTACGAAGTGATTCTGTAACGGCAGCAACTGCGTCTTCATCTTTCTGTTGTGCCGGAATACCGGTACTGACAAATGCGAAAAAGACCAGCATTGAAATAGATTTTTTCATAATTATGATTTGAATTTCTATACTGAATATATCACTTTAATAATTAGAGAATATTTTAGCAAGATCAGCTTTGAAAAATACTGATTTGACTGAAAATAAATACAAAGCTCAATAGCCAGACTAATGCGCCGTGGATGCTATATATGAATTTCATATCAGATTCCTGCCTATTCCCTCATATCCCAGCTTCAATAAATTTTAGCATCTTTTGAATTTCCGGTTACCAGCTACCAGCAACCACTTTACATCTGCCTACCGCCTCTCCTCACTTCGTCCTTCGTCCTTCGTATTTCCCACTTCCTTCGGAGGTCTCTTATGCCAATAAGATGCAAGTATCGAACCCGTAGTATTCATAAGCGGACCAAAAACAGCAGGCGCGAGACCTACAGTAGAAGCTTTACCCATGGCATTGGCCAGGCCTGATGCCATTCCTGCATTCTGCATTCCAACTTCAATAGCAATTGTACGGCAATCTCTTTCTTTCATTTTAAAAAGCCTTGCGGTCCAGTACCCCAGGGAATACCCGAAAAGATTATGGATCAAAACCAGCAATAGAAGTTTAAAGCCGATTGATATCAGACTGTCACGACCGGCTGCTGTAATTATAGTTAAGATGAATGCAATTCCGAACATCGAAACCAGGGGCATTGCCTTATCCAGCCATTTTGCTTTTCCAATAAGAAATTTATTGAACAATAGTCCTGCTGCAATTGGTATGATTACCATTTTGATTATCTCCCACGTCATGTCTCCCACATTTATCTCAATCAATGCACCAGCAAGTAATTTCATAAGTAGTGGAGTTATCAATGGAGCCAGCATGGTTGAAATGGCAGTAATTGTTATTGATAATGCCAGGTTGGCTTTGGCGAGATATGAGATAACATTGGAGGCCATCCCATTAGGTGAGCAACCGATCAATATAATTCCGGCAGCAATCTCAACAGGTAATCCGCTCATGCTTGCAATGGTGTAACCAAGCAGGGGCATAATAATAAAATGACTTACTACTCCAATTAAAACTCCCTTTGGCATTTTTACAACCCCTACAAAATCCTGCACGCTCATCGATGTTCCCATGCCGAACATGATCAGTTGTATCAAAGGTGTTATCAGTTTTTTTAGTGGATAACCATCCCAGGAAATAAATGCAGAAGGATAATACATGGCTGCAGTTACTGATGCCAGAATGGTCATAGTATAACTGAATCCCCTTAAACTTTGATATCCCCGGAAGCTAAAAGCCAGCAATACAAAAAATAAGACAAGAAACGGCCCTGAAACCGATATGCGTCCTGAAATGATCAGGATGAGAGCGGTGATTAATGAAGCTATGGCAGTGCCTGATAACCATTTATAAATCCGCATGGCAATTGAATCGTTTACTGCTCACAAAATAGTTAAAAACGTGCAACCTACAACGTTTAAGGTGGAACGTTCAACGTTTAACGTTCAGAGCAATTCCATTAAGATCATACACGATTTTGCCTCCCCGTATCGTCATTTCACATTCCAGTTTACGATCTCCTTCCACCTTGTATCCTGTATAGTCAAAAAATCCAAAATTACCGTTTCGTATGCTGAAAATTGCGAGGTCTGCATCAGCGCCTGGTGATAAATGTCCGAGGTCTGTACGCTGAATAATCTGTGCCGGATTCCAGCTGGTAGCGCGGACAATAGCTTGCATATCCATACCCATATTCAGGAATTTGCTCATTACGCTCAACAGGTCTTTCATTGCATTGTTCATACTTCCACCATGTATATCCGTGCTGATGGAATTGGGGAGAAATCCGTTTTTTAAGGCGGGTAACGCCTGCGCATAGGCGAAACTGATACCTCCGTATCCAACGTCAAATATAATTCCTCTTTTTTGTGCTTCCCACACAAATGGTTTAACCTGTTTCGTTATAGTATCTACAATAGATTCACGGGTCCGTAACTGTGCAAAACAATGGGTGAAGATGTCACCCGGACGAAGGTGCTTCATAAATAATTCTTCAATAGACAGCGGTGGGTCACTACTGCCAAAATCGATCATTACCGGAATTTTGGCCAACTTGCCTGCTTCAACAGCCCGGTCAACCGGAGTCCATTCATTACCCTGGAAATGCGCTACTTTAATACCCACTACTATCCCCGGATTTGCGCGGGCAACCAGGGCCGTCATCTTAC
>JAATGW010000344.1 GCA_015654495.1 Chitinophagales bacterium | reverse complement strand
TGCGCTGTGTCGGGCAGGCGCTCTTCCCGGCTTCCCGACTATCTCAAAAAAATTTCAACGACGATCATAGACAAGGATGAATATTTAATGGCTATCGACAGGTATAAACTAACAATTAATCTTAATTAATTCTCCCTGACAATTCTCATTTAACAACCATGGCTAAAAAATGGCATGATTTTTTTAGTTAATACGATATTCCGTAACGATTAAAACCTGCAGCATATGATTACCAATGAAAAAACTATTCGGGTGCTGAATGACCTGATACAAACAAATCACGACCGGATAGCAGGCTATCAGAAAGCAATTGAAGAAGCCGGTGATATGGATCTGGATATCAAATCTATTTTTACTCGGATGATCCAGGAAAGTCAGCAAAACAATATTGAATTGGCCAATGAAGTTTCTGCTCTTGGTGGGGAACCGGTTGCCGGAGTTTCATTAAGTGGAAAAATCTACCGTGTATGGATGGACCTGAAAACAACGTTTTCATCATCCGACCGCCAGGCGATACTGGACTCCTGTGAATACGGAGAAGATATGGCATTGGAAGCTTATGAAGATGCATTGCAGACCAATGCAAACATGACCGTTGCACAGCTAAACCTCATTACAAAACAGAAAGCAGGTATACAACTGGCCCATAACCAGGTTCGCAGTTATCGTGACGCGCATGCGGATATTCGTGAACGTTAGTACACTTATCTCCATATATCGGTTCGGGAAAATTGAATGTACCAAACCAATAAGGTCTCACCTGAAGTGAGACCTTATTTTTTTATTTTTATTGAAACAGTAGTTTGTAAGACTAGGCGCTGGGCGCGAAAGTTACTGTAAAGGTTGTGCCTTTACCGGGCAATGAATTTACATCTACAGTTGCTTTATGTTGCTGAATGATAATCAGCGTTGTTGCCAGACCAAGTCCAAGCCCATTGCGTTTTGAAGTAAAATAAGGTTCAAATAATCTTGGCAGATTTTCCTCAGAAATACCTATTCCGTTGTCGGCAACAATCACCTTAAAAACTCCCCCATCGGACCGGATCTCAATTTGCAAAGCTCCTTCCTTTTCAGGCATCGCTTCAATTGCGTTGATAATAATATTCAGAAATGCGATCTGTAGTTTTGCCGAGTCCGCATGAATCCATGCAGGCTCAGGTGGATATTTTACATTCAGGCTGATTTGCTTCAGGGTTATCCTGTCGAGAGCTGAAGCAATACTTTCATCAACGATCGTTTGCAAGGCGGAACGTACCTGTACCAGATCTGCGGGTCTTGAAAAATCAAGCAGTTCTGAAATCAGATCACCAATACGCTTACTGTTTCTGTCAACGATCTCAAGATAAACTTTCGACTGATCTGAAAGTGATTCCGGACTGAGCTGCTGTACAGCCAGGTTAATATTATTCAGTGGATTACGGACTTCGTGTGCAAGTGTACGAACAAGCCTTCCTGCAATAGCAAGTTTTTCTATCTGCAGATTGGCTTTCTCTACTTTTTTCAGATTGGTAATATCGTGAATAATGCCCTGAATATATCTTTCTCCCTGCAGATCAGTTTCCTGTGAAAGGGAAAGAATACAATGTTTTTTTTCACCGGATTCCGTGATCAGTTCCACCGCCATATCATCCACGTCACCTGTAGTAAAAAGATCGTCCATGATAGTTTGCTGATCGGTACTGTTGATGAGCAGGTCAAACACACTAAGTGTGAGCAACTGTTCCTTTTCATACCCGAATAGCTCGGTGGTAGCGTAATTAACATCTTTAAAATAGAGATCATTGTCGGCCAGAAAAACCGCATCCTTTGATCTTTCAAAAATGCTCCTGAATTTCCGTTCATTGGTGCGGAGAGCCTTGAGCGATTGCATACGTTCAAGAGAATACCGGATACTGCGTTCCAGCTTTTCAGTTGAAAGTTCTGGCTTGATCAGATAGTCAACCGCGCCGGCCTGCATCGCCTGTATGTCAATTTCATGATTACCTTTTCCTGTGAGGAGAATGATTGGTTCCTCGCAGGCAGCATCCTGGGCTTCCCTGATCAGGTCCAACCCGGTTTTCGCGCCAAGCCTGTAATCAACAAAATATATATCATATTTCCTTGTGCAGATCAGATCCAGCGCTTCCTTGTATTTATATGTCCAGTCAATAATAAACTCCCGACCGGCAATATTTTTTATATACTCACTGGTTAAAAAGAAATCATCCTCATCGTCGTCCACAATCAGGATTCGTGTAACAAGCTTTTCAGAAGGCATTTCGTTCGAAGTTTTAGCTATACTGCTTTTCTGGCAGGATGAAGATAAAACTTGATCCTTTTCCACGTTCACTCTCTGCATAAATTAAACCTTTGTGATGGTCAATAATTTTTTTACATATTGCCAGACCTATCCCGGACCCAGGGTACTCCGATTTTCCGTGCAGGCGTTGAAATATCTTAAAGATTCTTTCTTCATATTCTTTTTCGAAACCGATCCCATTATCCTGTACACGCACTTCAACAAATCCCTGCCACTCGCTTAATCCATTCTTCTTTTTATCATCATAACCCAGCAGTCTTCCTGAAATCCGTATTTCGGGAATGCTTTCAGGTTGGGCAAATTTGATGGCGTTGGAAATAAGATTACTGAACAGTTGTTGTATCTGGGAAGGTATGGCTTCAATTACAGGGAGTTTATCTGCAATCAGGCGTACATTGTTTTCTTCTATTTTAAGTTCAAGTTCTTTCAATGCACCGGACAGGGGTTCATTCAGATCCGTCTTTTCAAAAAAGATATGATTACGGGTAGTTCTTGAAAACTCCAGCAGATTATCGATCAGCATCCGCATATTTTCTGATGCGGTCTTCATCCGGTCCAGGTATACTTTACCGTCAGTTCCGAGTAATTCAGTAAATTTTGAATTAAGTCTTTCGCTGAAGGTTGCAATTTTCCTCAACGGCTCCTGCAGATCGTGTGACGCTACATAAGCGAATTCTTCAAGATCTTTGTTGCTACGCGCAAGCTCCGCGACCTTTGATTCAAGTTTTAATTCATATTCCCGCAGTTTTGTTATGTCACGGGTAGTACCCAGCACTTTTTCCACTTTCCCTGTTTTGTCGCGAACTATCTTTCCATATGTTTCCACCAGTTTCGTATGGCCCTGTCTGCTAACGATAATTTCTTCGCGAATAAACTCATCATTTTCGGCCAGCGCTTTTACCCAGGAGTGATTGCTTTTGATGGCTTCTTCTGCAAGTTGATGGGAGTTCATGAAAGCACGATCCACTTTGAGGTCGCCGATTTCATCGGGTTTATCGTATCCGTATAAATGAAACATACCAACCGACCATTCCATTAAACCGGAATCAGCATAGTATTCCCAGGAACCGTTGTTAAGAAACAGTTCCTTTTCAAGCATCATGTTTTTATATTCCAGGAGATCCCGGTACAGGGAATAGTATCGTGTTATATCCCATGTAATACCAAGGATGGATTCAACTTTTCCGTCAGCATTCGTAACGATGCGGGTTTTTATTGAAACACTGCGCGGTTGTCCGCCATCACAAACAAGCTCGAAATTATGTTCGAAACCCTGGGCACTTTTCAGACATTCATTAAAAACGGCTTTCAGTTCCTTCAGGCAATCCTGGTGCACATGTTTAAGAAAAAATTCAAAATCAGAATCCGCAACCGGCGCATCATACCCGAGTAGTTTATACATGCCTTCGGAAAAAAACATTTTACCGGAGCTGATCTCATATTTCCAGGTGCCATATTTAAGCAGCTCTTCGGAGTCGCAGATCAGTTTTCGCGAAGCGGCAATTTCCTTTTCTGAAGCTACCTCTTTCGAGATATCCTGCGCTACAAATAAGATAGATCCTGGCTTTCCATCAACTCCCCTTCGCAACACAGTCCCCTTAACCCTGAAATGAAAAAAATCGCCTTCTTTGTGATTGAAACGGCAACCGAACGAATAACTCTTGTCTCCTTCAAGGTCGTAATACCTTTTGAGTTCCGATTTAACAATATCCACGTCATCTTTAAAAACAAGCCGCATCATGTCACCGTCCCAGCTTTTTATATCTTCATAGCTATAACCCAGCACCTCTTTCATCTGACGGTTAACATAACCCAGTTGCTCTTTTTCTGCGTCGTACACATAAACGATTGCCGGAAAAAAATCAGTTATTTTTTCAAAAAGGCTCCCATCCATTCCCTGTTCGAGAAGCAGTTTGAAATAATTTGATTCGTTTTCTTTCCCGGGCATTATCATAGGTTAAGTATTTTTTAACTCTTTGTACAGACTCATTTTATTGTACAAAGTCTTTCTGTCAATATTTAATATTCTTGCAGCTTTACTCTTGTTGTAATTGGCTTCTTTAAGTGCATCCAGTATCATCTGGTATTCGGCATCAATTGTAGCCTTCCGCAAGGAGGTTTCCTTAAATCTGAAATTCGTTGGTCCGTTGCCGTTTTCCTCCGGATCGTGCTGAATTCCACCCTGTGATCCATTTTCATTGAACTGTAATCTTGAAAAATGGGTGATCTCAAAAGGCAGGGTATAGAGTTCAATTTTATCTCCTTCCGTTAAAAGTGTTGCCCGCTTAACCACGTTCTTTAATTCACGCAGATTACCATACCATACATAATTTCTGAAAGCTTCTTCCACTTCAGGTCCGAATCCCCGCACATGTTTACCTAATTCCTGATTGGTTTGTTTCAGGAAATGTTCCGCAAGCAACAGGATATCTTCTTTTCTTTCACGCAAGGGAGGAACATTTATACTGAATTCATTAAAACGGTGATAAAGATCCTCTCTGAATTTCCCAGTTCTTGTTGCATCCCATAGCTGCTCATTACTTGCGATGATTATACGAACATCCAGTTCAATATCTTTTACGCCACCGACCCTGCGCATTTTTCGTTCCTGAACAACACGCAGCAGGCTCACCTGTATCTCATAAGAGAGATTGGCAATTTCATCCAGAAAGATGGTACCGCCATTGGCAAGTTCAAAACTGCCGATCTTCTGATTCAGTGCTCCGGTAAATGCACCTTTTTCGTGACCGAACAATTCACTACCGGCAAGTTCCTTTGAAAGCGCACCGCAGTCGATTGCGACAAATGGCTTTGCACTCCGCTTACTCAACTTATGAATTTCGTTTGCGATCGCTTCTTTTCCGCTTCCACTCTCTCCATAAATGATCACGCTGTAGTTGGTAGGCGCAACAAGCCTCACCTGGTGAATGATTTTCTTGAAAGATTCGGTATTGCCGAAAATATATTTGTCAGATGGCCCTCCCGATGCATTACCTGGAGTAAACTGAATCGCTGATGATGTTTTTGCATCATCAGCAGGTTCATTCGCAACCGGCTGGGCGGCTTTTACCTGTACTCCCGGCGATTGCTGATTTAAAGCCTTCTGAATCGTAATGAGGATTTCCTCAGGCAATAATGGCTTGGTAACATAGTCATATGCACCCAGTTTCATTGCCTTTACAGAAGTCCTGATATCACTGTAGCCCGTGATCATTATCACCGGCACAGAAGGAAGCATTTCTTTGATTTTGGCGAGAAGGGTTATACCATCCATATCATCCAGCCTTACATCGCAGAGTATGAGGTCTGTTTGGGAAGATTCGAGATATGCAAGCGCTTTCCTGCCTGTTGAAACTTCATCTACGTGAAATTGATTCCGGCTCAGGAAACGATTCAATAAGAGGCACATATCCCTGTCGTCGTCAATAACCAGGATTCGTTTGTTCATTTCGTTAATTGATTATTCGTTTTTAAATTAAGTCAGCCCCATATTGCCCTCATCTGAGCAACAGGAATTCTCAATTGTTCACGGTATTTTGCAACTGTTCTGCGTGCAATAGCATAACCCTTGTCAACAAGCAGCTTTACAATCTGCTGATCGGTATAAGGATTCGATTTATTTTCATTACTGATAATTTCTTCAATACTGTTTTGAATAACCTTGTTACTGGTGACTTCACCTTTGGCATTGGAAAGTCCTTCTGAAAAAAGATCTTTCAGGGCAATATATCCGAAAGGCGTATCAGCATATTTATTGGAAGTAATTCGGGAAATGGTTGAAATATCCAGACCGGTTTTTTCAGCAATATTTTTCAGCACCATCGGTTTGAGCATGCTGATATTTCCTTCCTGGAAATATTCATACTGCCATAGCACCATTGCCTTCATCACCTTCAGCATATTTGATTCGCGTTGTTGCAATGCGTTTACAAACCATTGTGCTGAATTGAGTTTGCCGCGGAGATATTGACGTGTATGCTGGTCTTTATTCTTGTCATTCTCTGCATCATGGACCATATTAACCCAGGACTGGTTGATATGCAATCCGGAAGCTCTTGATTTATACAGGTTCACCTGCAGTACATCACTTTCCTGAGAAATCACAAAATCAGGGATAATTGAATAGTTGGTCTGAAATACAGCGCCGGTATCTTCGATTGGCCTTGTACGTAAGGAAGCAAGCAGTTTCAGTATACACTGGAGGTCTTCCGCATCAATCTGCACTTCTTTCCTGATACGATCCATATTTCCCTGACGGAGATGTGCGAAACAATCACG
>JAATGW010000215.1 GCA_015654495.1 Chitinophagales bacterium | reverse complement strand
GAATTTATCTGCAATAGCATATGCGGCGTCATTCTGCAATAAATTAACATCAGGCCTTGCTACAAATGCTTTCCATTTATTATCATCGAGCAGAATGGTTGTACCAAATACATTTGCCGCGAGTTTATCCCAGGTGCTGTGTTCCTTCAGTTCGCCATAGGTATTTCTGACTGATTCAAACTAACCAATCGGGTACTGAGATTTATCGCTATTCTCATAAAACATTTTTAATACTTCAGCCATAATTTTTCTGTCGGAAGGAACGTTTTCATCTTTAATAAATTCCTTGCGTTTTTCGTCAGCCTCGGTGAGCAATTTTTTTACATCGGCATTATCAGCACCTTTGCGAACCAGGCCAGCTTCCAGATTTGCGAGTGAAAGAGCAAACGCCAATAATGGAGATCCGGAAATGCCTTCCCTTATATAAATGCGGTGTTCGGCATAGGGTTTCCACTGGTCATATGCTTTCTGCCAGTCGCTGAAGAGATTTTCATATGCCGGTTTTCCTTTTGCCCATTCCCGAAAAGCAACTTCCTCGGCTTGCTTTTTTTCAGTGATTTTATAATGGAGCAATTGCTTTGTTTCGCCGTCAAAAAATTTCCAGTAATTACTAATGGTTGAATAATTGGAGGTGAGCTGCAAATTAACTGCAGGATCTTTTCTCATTTCTGCCATCATGTACTTCAATCGCATATCCCTTAATTGTACCAGTGTGGGATTCTCTACAGTTGTTTTCAGTATAACTCCGTAGGAAGATTCATAGCGGTTGGTATTCCCCGGATAACCGAAGATCATTGCATAGTCACCTTCCTTAATCCCCTTGAGTGAAATGGGCAGAGAATATTTTGGTTTAAGCGGAATATTATCAGGTGAATACTTCGCTGGTTTCCCGTCCTTACTCATATATACCCGGAAAACTGAAAAATCGCCTGTATGTCTGGGCCATTCCCAGTTGTCGGTATCACCGCCAAAGTTGCCTACACTTTCGGGTGGCGCTCCTACGAGGCGTACATCATTATATTCCTGATAAATAAAAACCAGGTACTGGTTTCCTTTGAAAACCGGTTTTAATTCTGCATTTATAAACTGATCAGGTTTGCTGTAACTGCTGTTAATTTCGTTTGTTAGTTCAAGAATTTTTTTTTCCCTTTCTGCAGCATTCATTCCGGCGGTGGCACTATCAATCTTCTTTGTTACATCTTCAACAGCAAGCAGGAATTCAACTTTAAGCCCCTGTGCAGGAATTTCGTCGGCCCTTGTTCTGGCATAAAAACCATTCTTCAGGTAATTATTCTGAACGGTGCTTGCCTCGGCAATTGCATCGTAACCGCAATGATGGTTTGTAAACAAAAGACCTTCGCTGCTAACAACTTCTGCAGTACAGCCGCGGTTAAACATCACAATTGCATCTTTCAGGGAAGCTTTGTTGATGCTGTACAATTGTTCTTTGGTGAGAAGGAGACCTTTCTTTACCATCTCATTATACACATCCTGACCCAGCAACATAGGCAACCACATACCTTCTTCAGCCCATGAAGAAAGAGAAATTAGAACGGCCAAAAAACAAATCACTGATTTTTTCATATGCAACTTAGTAATGAAGCAAACCTACTGTTTAAAAAGCAAAATCAGCCGGGTTCACAGTGAACCGGAAGCAATAATTTTACAAAAAACAAATGAAATGATAATGACCACCACGCCTACTGTTGAAGGCAGATCAATCAGGACCTATTTGGGAATTGTTTCTTCGCAGACTATAATCGGAGCCAATTTTTTTAAAGATATTCTTGGAGGATTGAGGGACGTTTTTGGTGGCAGAAGCGGTACCTATGAAAGAGTACTCGAAGAAGCAAAAGATTATGCTCTCGCTGAACTTTCACAAAAAGCAGCCGCTATAGGTGCAGATGCGGTAGTGGGGATTGACCTTGATTATGAAACCATCGGTGCAAATGGCAGTATGCTGATGGTAAGCACAAGTGGAACAGCAGTAAAATTATCCTGATCCGGGATATCTAGCTACTTGTTTTAGCAGCCGGTATTTCGGTCTGAAGATTTTTCCAAAGCAGGTCTTTCAATGCTGTAAGACCGGCTCCCGATACACCCGAAATAAATAAGTGCGGGATATTTGCAGGAAGTTCTTTGCTGATTGCCGTTTTTAATTCGTCATCAAGCATATCTGACTTACTGATGGCAACGATGAATTTTTTGTCCATCAATTCCGGATTGTATTTTTCCAGTTCTTCCATCAGGATATCCAGTTCCTTTCTATGGTCTTTGCTGTCAGCAGGAATCATGAATAACAAAACCGGATTTCTTTCTATATGCCGGAGAAACCGGTAACCGAGCCCCTTGCCTTCAGATGCGCCCTCAATTATTCCAGGCAGATCAGCGATACAAAATGATTTCCCGTCCCGGTATTCCACCATACCCAGGTTGGGGGTAAGGGTCGTAAAAGCATAGTCTGCAATTTTGGGTTTTGCTGCAGTGATAGCCGATAAAAGTGTTGACTTGCCTGCATTCGGAAAACCAACCAGACCAACATCGGCGAGCACTTTTAATTCCAGAACCTTCCAACCTTCAATTCCTGGCTCACCTGGTTGCGCATATTCCGGTGCCTGATTTGTGGCAGTCGCAAAATTTTTGTTTCCCAGGCCACCCCGACCACCACGGACCCAAACCATCTCCTGGCCGTCTTCCAGAATTTCTGCCTGTTTTTCACCGCTTTCCTCATCCCGGGCTATTGTACCAAGCGGAACCTCGATAATGATGTCTTCTCCATCCTTACCCGTCATATTGTTTTTAAATCCGCCCTCCCCGTTTTCTGCAATTACGTTTTTATAATAACGCAAGTGAAGCAGGGTCCACAGGTTCTGATTTCCCCTGAGAATTATATGACCGCCACGACCACCATCCCCACCATCAGGCCCCGCCATTGCATTGAATTTAGTACGCATAAAATGCTTACTTCCTGCCCCGCCATGCCCGCTCCGGCAAAACACCCTGATCTGATCAACAAAATTGGATTTTTCCATTTGGTGGCAAGGTAGATTATGCACACCGGACCTCAAAGAAATTCATGTTCTCCCTGGCTTCTGCCAGCCACTAAAGCCGGCTGTTCCTCTTGCCTTTTGCCTCCTGCCTCTTGCCTGATCCTGATTTCCAGCTTTCATATGTTTTATCCTGCAACGGACGGTCTTTTTCCGGAACAGCAAGCGGTTCACAGATTTTCCAGTGTTTTTTCATTTCATCAGGAAGCTGCTGATATAATTTGGTCCCTTCTGTTTTCCATTGGATCATTTCGTCAGTAACATCCCTGATCTTTCTTGCGGGGTTTCCCACAATCAGGCTCCTGCTTTCGAAACGTTCATCTTCTTTTATAAAACTTAATGCACCGACAATACATTCTGCACCAAGTTGAACGTGGTCCATCAATACGGAATTCATTCCCACAAGTGAATTCCTGCCGATATGCGCTCCATGGATGATTGCCCCATGACCGATATGGGCTCCTTCTTCCAGCAATACGGTGAGACCCGGAAACATATGGATGGTACAGTTTTCCTGAATATTACAGCCATCTTTGATTATAATCGCGCCCCAGTCGCCACGGAGAGCAGCGCCCGGACCTATATATACATTTCTTCCGATAATTACATTTCCGGTTACACATGCCTGTGGGTGCACAAAAGAAGTCGGGTCTGCTACCGGAATAAATCCGCCAAATGAATAAAACATGTGATTGTATTGAATATGCTCCCGAAAGTTCCCGGTATCCCTGTTGCTTTATAGAGAGCAGGGATCGCCGATCAGCGCTTTGCCGGTTCTGAAACAAGTCCCTTTAAAAAGAGCAACCTGATCTCCATTCTGATTATGTACATGAATCAGATATACACCTGTGCTTCGACCATCATGAATTTCTTCGGCTTCCGCAGTCAGTTCATCTCCGACATGTACGGCTTTAGTGAATGTTATTGTAACATCAAGGGCTACTGAAAGATTATTTCTGTTATTGCATGCAAAAGCAAAAGCACTATCGGCAAGGGAAAATGGTATGCCGCCATGAATTATTCCGAAACCATTCACCATTTCCTGCCGGATCGTCATTTTAATTTTACTGTATCCGGTTCGCACCTCAATTAGTTCAACACCCATCCATTGACTGAAATAGTCATTCTGCATCATATGCGACACGACTTCATTAGCTAATTGCTGACCTGCCATCTTATTAATTTTATTCGTTGATTATTTTCCAGTGAAAAGTGGATCTCTTTTTTCAAGAAATGCTGAAATTCCCTCTGTGAAATCATGGGTCCCGGCTGCTTCCTGCTGCAACTGATCTTCAAGTTTCAATTGTTGATCAAGGGTATTGGTAAAGGATAAATTTAGGGCTTTCTTTATAAGTGCAAAACTTCGGGTAGGCATGGCTGCCAGTTTGCGGGCAATTGCGAGGTATTCTTTTTCGAAGTCAACCGAAGGAATACTCCTGTAGATCATGCCTGTACCTGCAGCTTCATCTGACGAAATTTTATCACCTAACATTGCAAATGCAGAAGCCTTCTGCCAGCCGATCAGCCGCGGGAGAAACCAGGTTCCTCCGCTGTCAGGTATCAGGCCAATTTTTGAAAATGCCTGTATAAAAGAAGCCGTATCCGCAGCCACAACTATATCGCAACATAAGGCAATATTTGCGCCCGCACCTGCTGCAACTCCATTCACCGCAGCCAGTACCGGAACTTCAAGGCTGCGGATTTTTAAAACGATCGGATTATAATGTTCTTTAAGAATTTTCGCCATTCCTGGTCCGGCCGGATCTGTAACTTCAGCAAGGTCCTGTCCTGCAGAAAATGATTTGCCTTCTCCGGTCAAAACAATGCACCTTATCCCGGGATTTTTTTCAAAATGGGAAAGAACTTCCAGCAACTCCAATGCCATTGCCCGGTTAAATGAATTCAGTTTATCAGGACGATTCAGTTTTATAATCCCGATTCCCTGCTCCGTATTTGTTTTGAGAAAGGACATAACTTGATTTTAGTTCATAGTTGTTAGTTAACAGTTGATAGAGGTTGAACGTTAACGTTCAACGTTCAACCTCTCCAAACTATGACCTACCCACTATACTCTTAGTGACATTTAAAATAATCAAAAGGTTCGAGACAATCCTCACATTTATAAAGGGACTTGCAGGCTGTTGAACCAAATTCGCTTAAAAGACTTGTATTTGAAGATCCGCAATTGGGGCAGGCTGCAGGTGAATCCGGGATCCCGAAGTCCGGATTATTCGGAGGCGCTATGCCATATTTTTTGAGTTTTTCCTTTCCGGAATCCGACATCCAATCGGTTGTCCATGCCGGCGAAAGCTGCTGCTTTATCCGGAAATTACTGATACCATTGGAGAATAAAGTCATGCGGATCTGCGTGCTGATCATATCCATCGCAGGGCAGCCCGAATAAGTCGGTGTGATTGAAATTTCCCAGCATTCTTCAATTTCATCGAATTTGATATCGCGCACAATCCCCAGATCTGTAATAGTGAGCACCGGTATTTCAGGGTCTGTAACTGATGCAAGTATTGATAAGATTTTATTTTCTGTAAGAATCTCCATTATTAAAATTTACCATTCAAGGCCCGGATAGGCTCGCTGCATAAACTGCATTTCTGCGAGAATATATCCAAGGTGTTCAGTGTGCATTCCTTGCTTTCCGCCTGACTGTGTCCATGCTGATCCATGAAAAGGAATAGTAGCTCCTTCAAAAACTGAACTGACTTCCATAACCCACTGTTCCCTGATGCAGCCGGGATCGATTGCCATTCCTGAGTTTATAAGTTCAGTTTCGTAAGGTGCAGGAATAAAAAATTCACCGGTATAATCCTTTATCTTTTCCCATGAGCGCAAAATTCTGTTATGGCTTTCCTCTGTACCATTACCCAAACGAATTACCCATTCCCTGCTCCACCTTACATGGTATGCCGTTTCTTTCAATGCTTTTGCAGCGATGGCGACCACCTGTTGATCAGTACTGTTTTGTAACTGTTGATAAAGCAGGTGTTGAAACTGACTGAAAACATACTGCCTTAATATTGTGAACCCCCAGTCGTCATCGGGAAGTTCAAGCAACAAAAAATTGAAAAATTCATTTCCGTTTCTGAGATAGGCAAGGCTGTCTTCGGTTACTCCCGCTCCTTTGCGTTGCGCTGCATATTGATAGAAATACCTGGCCTGGCCGATTAAATCCAGAGAAATATTCGTAAGCGCTATATCCTGTTCGAGAATCGGACCATGACCACACCATTCACTGTTGCGATGGCCAAGTACCAGTGCATTGTCTGCAAGGTGCAGCAGATATGTATGAAAATGATCTTGCATCGGAGAAAAAAACAATTACATGTGTGTGATGGTATCGGGGACATCGTAAAATGTCGGATGCCGGTACACTTTATCATTTGCGGGCTCGTATAACATTGCCGAATCATCCGGATTTGAAGCATGAATGTCTGCACTCAGTACAACCCAGATGCTCACTCCTTCCATTCTGCGTGTATACACGTCGCGGGCATTTTCAATTGCCATCGCGGCATCCGATGCATGCAAACTCCCGACATGTTTGTGGTCGAGACCCTGTTTGCTGCGGATAAAGACCTCCCAAAGCGGCCAGTTCTGTTCTTTTTTCAGTTTTATCTGTGAAGAATTACTATTGCTGCCATCCGGAATATCACCGTAAAAAAATTTTGATGTATGAAATCCCATAGGAAATAATTATAGATGTTTTAAAATTCAGGCTGCTTTTTGTCTGGATTTTTGTTTGGCTGCATTAGCGATAGCTGCCTCCCTTACCCAGGCACCGTCCTGATGAGCTTTACGCCGGGCTTCCAGCCTTTCTTTATTGCAGGGGCCATTTCCCTTTACAACATTCCAGAACTCTTCCCAATTGATCTCGCCAAAATCGTAAGCCGATCTCTCTTCATTCCATCTCAGATCCGGATCAGGCAATTCCATTGAAAGGATTTTTACCTGCTCAGCGATCATATCTACAAATTTCTGACGGAGTTCATCGTTACTTTGTCTCTTGATCTTCCATTTCATACTTTGATCTGAGTGGGTGGATTCTCCATCCTTTGGCCCAAACATCATTAATGAGGGCCACCACCACCGATTGATCGCGTCCTGGCACATCGCTTTTTGCATATCCGATCCGCGGCTAAGTGCCAGTAAGATTTCAAAGCCCTGCCGCTGGTGAAAACTTTCCTCTTTACATATCCGGACGTTTGCGCGCGCGTATGGCCCATACGAAGTTCTGCAAAGCATTACCTGGTTGAGAATAGCAGCACCATCCACAAGCCAGCCGATAGCCCCCATATCCGCCCATGTTAATGTCGGGTAGTTAAAAATGGAAGAGTATTTTGCTTTGCCGGTTAAGAGATCGTCGATTGTTGACTCGCG
>JAATGW010000326.1 GCA_015654495.1 Chitinophagales bacterium | reverse complement strand
CTTGCAAAATTATCTTCTTCGGGAATGAGTGAAAACCGGCTGATTTATATAACTGACAATACCAAACTTACTTCTCTGAAAGGATTGGCATCCCTTACTAACATTTCCGGAATCTTTCTCACACGCAATACCGAATTGAAAGATCTGCAGGGTTTTGAAAAGGTAAAGTCATTGAAATTTGGAATTACGGTTTCTGAAAATACTAAACTGATGAATGTAAACGGATTGACGAATGTGGAAGGTGCAACGACGGGAATCAGTATAACAAATAATACCGGGCTAACCAGCTTATGTGGTATTACAAAACTCGTAAAGGGTGGTGGCAATACGGGCTCCTACCAGGTCACCGGAAATGCCTTTAATGCTACTGTTGAAGAGATCAAAGCGGGAAAATGCAGTAAATAACGGTAATGCCTGAGCGTAGTTTGAAATGGACATGCCGGATACAGCAGCATATTGAAATCCGTACACAGGTGGTGGCTTTGTTGATACTGCAGGCTAAAATTTTAGCCTGTAGGCGACAGGCCGCCATCTTTATAAAAACTGCTCCGGGTTTGATAAACTTCATGAAGCTATGTTGAAGAAATCAGGACGGTGTTTTTATAAATATCAATCCAGCCCCCACTTTTTAAAAAATTCGACATAAGGTCCGATATCTGAATATTGTTAAGATCTGAAAATGGGTATTGCCTTTTCTGCTAAATTTCCGGAAGATGAACTAAAGTAACAGCAGCACCATGTTTGTTTACAGCGTCTCTCCACATTTATCAGGAATATTTTCTCCGCAATAGATAACAATTGGAATCCCGGCAAGCTCTTCAAAATCCGATTGAGGAACACCGACTGCATCAGGCCTTCCGCCAGGGCTTTCTATAGAAGCAGGTACCTCTCCTTCCGGAAATGAATCCGCTGCCTGGCTTATATGAAACAATTGCTTTTACATTCTGCTTCTTTACCGCAGTAATCCAACCCATACCCGCGGAATGTGAAAAATTGAGGAACCGTTCAGCGATTGACGATCACTATTTCTTCTTACTTAGTCATTAAATGAAACTTTCACCCGGATCTCAATTTTCCTTACCCGGTTACCACCGTGGGTATCGTAGTTATAAGTTGTGGTATACAAATTCCCTTTGCTGTCGATCGCTAATCCCTGTGGTCCGTTAAACGATGCATTCAAACCAATGCCATCAACATCAGCGGAAACTCCGTTACCGGCAAGAGTTATAACATTTCCTTCTCTGTCGATCATGCGGACTCTGTTTTCCACATGATCTGAGAGATAGAAATTTCCAAGTGTATCCTTTACAGCCTCCCATCCCTGAAACTCTACCGGGGGAGTGGCATGAGATGCAAAACCGTTATTGCTGATTTCATACACCGGTCCGGGATAAGCAGTCACAAACATCTTTCCTTCGCGATCAAAGAATATATTACGCGGGGTAGTCAATACAGTACTGTAGAGTTGTGCATTGCTGCCGTCCCTATTCATACGAATGAGCTGACCATGATTTGTTTTTGAGATAAAAAGACTATTACGGTCAGGTGATACTGCAATTCCGGCCATCGGCGCTTCTCCTTCGAAAATCACACGCATAGCGCCTGTTGAATCCATACGCATAACGTGTTCATTAAAGTCCGTTACAAAAACATCCCGGTTCACCTGGTCGACTGCAATGTTATACGGGGAGTAGAAATTTTTCCCTTCAACATAGACAGGAATTCGAAAGGTTGTTACTTCGTGGGTATTTGCCGAGATTCTACGTATTAATCGATTATAGCAATCTGCAATAAATAAATTGTCGTCTTTATCCGGAGCGATACCCCAGGGACAATTGAACGAAGACCATTCGCCAACCCCGTCCATATCACCCACAGAGCCATTACCGGCAATAGTAGTTACAACAGCTTCGTATTCTGTGTTGAATTCCGGCCCTTCATAAATAAGACCTCCTACTTTCAGAATCAGTTTTCCCGAACCAAAAGTCGCAGGCAAAATTGCACGAAGGCTGTCAGGGGTAACTGTGATGATCCGTGCCTGCTGATCGTTCAAAGTTATTTGCAACGACGAAAATTCAACAGGAAGGTTCTTCCCTCTTGCAACAATTGTATCGCCGGCTTTAGCCTGCAATGGATACACTTCGCTGATAAGCGGAGCCCCTTCCTCCTGTTTGCTGCCTGGTTTTGAACATGATATCAATATCAGCAAAAACAATACAATGCAATAACTAATGGTTTGGTAAGCAACTTTCATAATTATCCGGGAATTAATCGGGCTTCAAAATACGGCTAAAAGACGATGGCTGCAAGCACGGAATTCTATTTTAAACTGTTGTGATGTGTTATTCATACTGACCGTATCCTTCCGGCACCGATAATATATTTAGAGGACTAAAATGCTCCGACTTCCATAATCCTTAATTCAATATTAAATATCCGGGATGATATCAGATGAATCCCGTGTAGTATTTCAAACTCGGGGTTGCGCAACTCATAGCCTCGTTCTTCCTTTCGCAGGCCGAGCGATTTGAATTTGCTTCAAGTGTTGCCGTTATGTACGCGAACTTCTTTGAGATAATTATTTGCAATGGCAATAGGGATGCCGCGCGCCTCCAGGTAGTGGATCAGGCCGGCTTGACTAATCCCCTTTACATCTGGCAAAGTGAGCTTTCTGTCGGTGAGTGAATAATCAACTGTCGTCACCGGGGCGACTACAGGCTTATGACGCATCATGTTCCTGATCCAGCGCAGGGCGTCAGAGACAGTATGGTTTTCGTGTGTGCTTTTCAGATAGGCACGGACAAAATCGATATTGGTTCCGCCGATGCCTTCTCCAAAGTCGTACCAGATATTCCTGGCCGTATTGACCTTGAAACCAGCGGTTTTCTCTTGCCTTAGTGGTGACAGGTACCAAAAATCATGGTTGCGTATCCGTGCGGGCTTGCAACCCAGCTTGTCAAGGATGTCAGTCAATGGTATTTTCTTTGCTTGTTCAGCGTTCATAGCGATCTCCCTAAGATGCGGTTATGGATGTTGGATAAGTCGAACTGGCAAGGAGGCCTGGCCGGGCTTCCTTGCTTTTTCCCCTTCCTCTGTTTATGTCCGAAGTCGGCTGAGCAGGAACTGGTCTAAATCGGCGCGGCGATAGCGGACGGATCGCCCCACTTTCACGGGCTTCAGGTCATAGCGTTTGGTGCAATCCCAGACGGCTAAAGTTCCGACCGCCAGGGGCTTTGTGCCTCCGAGGTATTTTGCCGCTTCCTTGCGATCCAGCAGGTCATCGGGTCTTCTTTTATCGGGCATTTGATTTCTCTCCTCCGGTTATTGTTTTTCCTCTCTTTAAAGCTTACGCGGCGAATCTTAAAAAGAATTTCTGTACCTGCATGACAATGGGATTAGCGATTCGCTTTGCCGGAATCAACGAACTGCCGTCCCATTAAACATGGATAATGACGATTGAAGAACGGAGAACTTTAAAAAGACTTCAGAATGAAAAAACAATGAAGCATCGGTAATATGGTCGTGTGAAAAACGGTTCTTCGTGTTTTATTTTTTTCCAAGCGAATACATACGTTGATATGACGTGATCTTTGCGGATAAAATGAAGTGGAGTTTCTCTTGCAGATTTTTAGGTTACAAGAAAGTATCCGACACTAACCATGCAGAGATGATATTTTGGGTTGATATCCTGGCTTTTGGGGGAAACTTCATATGGTTGCCACTCGTTAACCTTGCCTTTAAACTCAAAGCAGCATCTGCCGGCATAATGAATAGAATAGAATATTTGTCTGTCGCGCTCCTATTCAATGACCCATACTAATAAAGTAATAATACTAAATTAGTAATCCTATCGCTTCCAAGCTGTCGACTTTATAAACTGCCCCTTATAAACAAATCTAATTGCACCAATTTGTTCTTTTTTAAACTCTTCTATATTCCAGGTATTGAAAGTATTGTAACTCTCGACATATTTAAAGCTGTTAACTTTTACTTCAACCCACATTTCATCGCTATAAACAAAATATACAAATCGAAGATAGTTGCTTCTTACCGTGCCGAAAGTATAACTCGTGTAATTAGTTCCAATGTCTGATAAAAATGACCCTACTGTTTGATTGTCAACATACTTTGCAAAATCCAAAGAACATATCTTGTTAAAGACAGCACTATCCTTGTTGTCTACCTGAACCCGTGTGGAGCTGTTCTGGGCTTTACAACCCGCCGAAATCATTAGCAGACATAAAGTGGAAAAATAAATAGATCGCATTTTTGAATTGATTTTGAGTATTATAAAGGCGGTTCTTTCTCTTTGGTTTTTTCAGGTGTAACTATTTCCACTCTGATAAGTGAACTAAATCTATGATTTGTTATAATGGATGTATCTACACTAATAATGATTTGGAATATAGCGGCTACCAGGAACAGAAAAGATAAATACGATTGGGGCCGGGTTTTGAAAGTGGAAGCCCTTCTTAAAGGCTTGAATAGTAAGAAAAGTTCTAATTTAAGAATGTTGAATTTGTTGGGGTAAACAATGTGCGGAGAATGCATCCCTTAATCTCCGCATTTGTTGCGGATTTATATTGAGCTTGCGGAGAATATGGGTTATATAATGTCGGATGTGCGTTCTTGGAGGGTCTGGAGTTCCTGTAAATGAACTATCAACCTGACGATAAAATAATCTGGTTCCCATTCGGCTTACGTAGTACTATTCAAAAGACAAAAAAATTTTCGCGGGGAAAATTCTCCGGGATATACGTTTTTTTCCCGCTTTTCTGATTGTTCTAGCACTTAGCTTTAACAACATCTGGTGCACGCGGGTTACAGTCAGTTCGGATTATGTAGCGTTTCGCTAAGCCGTCAACGTCGTATTATCATATTAATTTATTAATCAATAAAATATACAAAAGCCTATCACTGGAATAAGGTGTAGTTGCTTATCTTAAAAAGCTCATAGTACGTCTTTCTACATATCGCCACCTATTCGTAATTTAAAAAACACTAAAATGAAAAGACTTTTTGTAATTGCACTGCTGTGTTTCGCATTCTCATGCAGTAAAGACGCCGGAAAGGAAGAATCCGTTTCGACAACATTATTATCGAGTTTAACTAAAGAAGTCATTGGCAAGCCCACGATCTTACAACTAAGACAAGGATATTCACTCCTGTCGGCGAGCGAAAAGGAAAACTTATGGGATACGAAATTCAAAATTCTCCTTAAGAATAGCCGCCACAATCTCACCTCTGAACAAAGAAAAATTGTGGTGATGATTGGTGGATTGCTACAAGAAAATGGCATGCAAAAACTAATTGCTAATCCGCAAATAGGAGAAGCATTTGTTTCAAGTACTCTGGAATATTTTTCAAAGCACTTTTCTAAGGATGAACTTTATCTATTAATTGAAAGCCATATTTAGAAAACAATTTTGATATCAAAAAATCGTCAGAGTATATAAACAGGTTGATTGATAATGAGAGCAAGATTCAAAAAACAATTGTTACTCCAAATTATATAATGCCACCCGATGGTCCCAAGAATTGTTCCTGTTACTATTCAATAAGTTGTACAGGTTGGAACAATAAATGCGAGACCAATTTAGATAATTGTTCGCGGGTTGTTGAATGTGGAATGTTTGGAACTTCAGCCTGTACTGGTCGATGTACTATTCCGGAACCTTAAGTTTTAAGGAATATAATACGAAAGACTTACTATGTTTATTCCTAAATTTCGAAATTGAAACCTGCTTTAAAAATTCTGTTAATTCCGCTTTCGTGTTTACTGTTCACTGCGGTTATCTACAACCTAAACATTGATCAGCGCATATTCATTTATGCTATCACGACAGTGTTTTATCTGGGACTGTTCCTAATATTTTCAAAAGTACGTTTCATTAGCGATAGAATTTTATGCTTCCTGATAATGATTACGCCGTTGCTAACCGATGCCTCAGTGCTTATCACTAATAAACTTCTGGTCCCTTTGCGGTTCCCCTTTGCCAGCATATTTCCGGTCATCGGGGTTTTACTTGGCTTCTCGATAAGAAACAATCCCGTTAAGGTCACCCTAGGCTTCACTCTTGCGAGCCTTGGTTTCCTTTTCCTAAGCTACACTGTATTTATCCCCCGGATTATTTCCAGGATGGAGCGGTCAGATAGTAGTCGGGTTTCGACTGACTTCCTGGATTCCAGATTTATAACAGATACAGGGGATACAATTCGGCTAGCATCTATAATGAAACAAACAACGTTTGTTGATTTCTTTTTCGTGGGATGTATGCCTTGCGTCCAAAAAGAAAAAATGTACGAAGAAATTGCTAAGGAAGCTGGCTCTACAAATTATAGTATCATACAAATTTGCAACGGTAAAATTAGCCCGTTTGAAAAGTTTCAGTCTTTCCTAAAAACAAGACATCCGCAAAAGAACATTTATTACTTATATGACTTTGAGGGGAACATTCCGAAATACGTTGCCGGCCTTGCAGGATACCCACACGAATTTGTATTCAAAGAAAAAGAACAAGTCGCGTCTTTTACTGGGTATAATCAAGAAAGCTTTTTAATAAATAAAGGGATCAGGTTAAACTTTATTAACTCTAACATTAACCAATGAAAATGCAAATCACCTTCATCACGTTGTGCATTATTTCCTTGTATTCTTGCAAACCAAAGGAACCAAAACTAGCCTTGAATTTGGACGGGTTAAAAGCAATATCGCAAAATAATCCTAAAGGCTTTTTTACAGTTATAAATGCAGGGAATGATGATCTTGAGATTTCAGATTATCGAGCAACTTGCAAGTGTATTTCCCTTGAATTATTGAAAGGATCAAAGATCAAGGCCAATGATAGTGTCAACTTCCCAATTGAAGTAAAACCGAATACCGAAAAAAGAACTTCAGTCCATATCACGATTAAAGCGAATACAAAACCAGCATTGGCCTCATTTGAATTTGTGTTCTAATTCCATTACGGTTTTTTAGAGAGGAAAATTTCGATTTAGCTATTTCAAAAGATGAGGTTATTAGAAACTAGCGAGCATAAATTTAGTCGGAAATCTAATCAAAGGAATGTTGCCAATTATATGCTAATTGTAAAAATGTGCTATAGGAAGACTTGTTGTACCTATGTTTTACCAAAAGAAAAAGGCTTTCAGAGATTTATTCTGAAAGCCTTATCTGGCTTGTGGTGTGGGGCGGGATCGAACCGCCGACACAAGGATTTTCAGTCCTTTGCTCTACCGACTGAGCTACCGCACCTTTTTTTAGCAGTCTGGAGGCTGTAGTTGGGAGTCAAAAGCAGGACTACAGACTACCGACTACAGGCTACCGACTCTCATCGGGCGGCAAATATACAACAGCCTCTTTTTTTGAGCAACTTTAATTCTCCGCCTTTTTATCTGCACATTATTTGCGTTTCCGTAATTTATTTTAGCTAATTATTTGACAGACATACCATTCTTGACCATCCGGAACGTTATTTACTATTTTTAAGCATGAATGCAGAATCACAACGCCTTGCCGTTAATGCGGGAAAAAGAGTTCCCCTTGAACAATGGGGACCTTATCTGAGTGATAGGCAATGGGGCTCTGTAAGGGAAGATTATAGCCGCCACGGGAATGCCTGGGACTATTTTCCATTCGATCAGTCCCATTTCAGGGCCTACCGCTGGGGTGAAGATGGGATCGCCGGCATCTCAGACTTCTACCAGAACCTTTGTTTTTCACTGGCCGTCTGGAACGGCAAGGATAAAATCCTGAAAGAAAGACTCTTCGGCCTCGGAAACCACCAGGGAAATCACGGAGAAGATGTGAAGGAGTTATATTATCATCTCGATAATATTCCTTCTCATTACTATATGGACTTTCTGTACAAGTATCCTCATAAAGCTTTTCCTTACGAACAACTGATCACCGAAAACAGAAAGCGTTCCCGTACAGAACCGGAATATGAAATCCTTGACACCGGTGTTTTTGAAAATGATGAATACTTTGATGTCGGCATCACCTATGCCAAACAGAATTCAAAGGATATGTTCATCCGTATCAAAGTGACTAACCGCGGTTCCGTAAAAGCGAAAATCAGCCTGTTGCCCACACTTTGGTTTTATAACAGATGGCAATACGACCCGGAACATAAAGTGCCGGTGATAACCTTGCGTGATACACACTCTGTGCGGGCACAACATGCGCGCCTGGGATCCTACTATCTGTATTTTCAGCATGCAGACGACCTGCTGTTTACTGATAATGAAACCAATATGGCCAGGGTTACGGGTGTTTCAAATGAAAACATTTTTACAAAAGAAGCCTTTCATCGTGTATTAATCGATGGAGAAGATCCCAAACCTTTCCGGAAAAGAAAGTCTGGTACCAAATTTTCACCTGTTTATAATCTTGATCTCAGGGCCGGCGCATCAAAAACCATTTATCTGCGACTTTCCAATAAAATAGTTGAATATCCCTTCGCCCCTGGTTTTGACAATGTATTCGAGATAAGAAAAGATGAAGCAGATATTTTTTACGACAGTGTCCTTTCTTCGGGTAAAGGCTCGGAGTTGAGACAGATTCAACGCCAGGCGATGGCCGGTTTACTCTGGACAAAACAATATTACCATTACGATGTGGAACGCTGGCTCAACAGCAGCGACGGAATCACACCGGTAAATACAGGCAAACAAAATGGGCGCAATCATGAATGGAAACACCTGAAAAACCAGGACGTGATTTCCATGCCCGACAAATGGGAATTTCCCTGGTATGCGGCATGGGATCTGGCATTTCAATGTATTCCGATGGCGCTGATTGATCCGTGCTTTGCCAAGAACCAGCTTCTGCTGATCATGCGGGAATGGTATATGAAACCGGATGGACAGCTGCCAGCCTATGAATGGAATTTTTCAGATGTGAACCCTCCTGTACAGGCCTGGGCTGCATTGCAGGTTTATACAATAGAGAAAGAAAGGACCGGCAAGGGGGATATTACATTTCTTAAAAGAATTTTTCAGAAACTGCTGATCAACTTCACCTGGTGGATTAACCGAAAAGATCCTAACGGTAATAATATGTTTGAAGGCGGCTTCCTTGGTCTTGATAATATCGGTGTGTTTAACCGTAGCTCTCCTTTGCAGGGCCAGGTTTTTCTGGAACAGGCCGATGGCACAGCATGGATGGGAATGTACGCCTTGAATATGCTGGATATTGCGCTCGAAATAGCAATGAAAGATGAGTCGTTTGAAGATACTGCCACTAAATTTTTTGAACAGTTCGTGTTTATTGCCGAAGCATTGAACGAGCATGGAATGTGGAATGAGGAAGATAAATTTTTCTACGACATGCTTGCTGTGGATGGCAATAGTCCGCTGCAGTTGAAAACCCAATCTGTTGTAGGTCTCACAAGTATGTTTGCTGTTTCTGTGATTCAGAAAAAGGTGATGGATAAACTGCATGATTTCAAGAAAAGGATTTCCTGGTTTGAGAACTATCGGCTGAAAAATAAACTCTTCTGGCCTAATGAAGAACATGGCTCCCGCAACGAAGTTTTACTTTCACTGATACCCAAGGAAAGACTGGCTCACCTGCTTACGCGCCTGCTTCATGAAACTGAATTCCTTTCGCCTACGGGTATCCGTGCCTTGTCGAAATACCATGAAAAAAATCCCTATACCGTTCATATTAACGGTGTACACTACACGATCAACTATGACCCGGGCGATTCCACCAGCGATTTCTTTGGCGGAAATTCCAACTGGCGCGGACCTGTATGGATTCCGATGAACTATCTAATCATCCGGAGCATCCGCAGATATGGTGAATTTTATGGAAATCAGATCCGCGTGGAATGCCCCACCGGAAGTGGAATATTCATGACTCTTGAAGAAGTAGCAGATGAATTAAGCCGCCGGCTGATTAAATTATTTTTAAAAGACAAAAGTGGAAAAAGACCACTGTTTGGTGAATATGGTGAGTTCTATACAAGAGCAGGAAATGAACACTTAATTCTTTTCTTTGAATATTTTCATGGCGACACCGGTAAGGGTCTTGGCGCAAGTCATCAGACCGGCTGGACCGCCCTTGTTGCAGACCTTATCGAAAGACTGGAAGTGAAAGAAAAAGTGGTGTGACTCACGTTCAACCTTAAACGTTGAACGTAGTTGCTTACATTCCGAATTCGCTAAGGAATTTTATGCGCATTATTTTTAGTTGTTCCCATTCGAGGTTGAGATCAGCGAGTTCTTCCTGCGCTATTTTGAGGCTTGAAGTTTCACAGCTTTTAAAATATTCGAGAATATCCTGCTGATCCTCTTCGTCTACTATCTGATCAATGGCATAATCCAGATTCAGCTTTGTGCCGCTGGCTACAATGGTTTCCATTTCCTCAAGCAGCTGATCCATCCGCATATCCTTATTCTTTGCAATGGTATCCAGTGGCATCTTCTTATCAACCTGTTGTATTATAAAAACCTTGTTGCCGCTTTTATTTACTACTGTCTTCATCACAAAATCATCAGGCTTCACCACGTCGTTTTCTTCAACATAATTACGGATCAGTTCCACAAAAGTTTTGCCATAACGCAATGCCTTTCCCTTACTCACGCCACTTATCTTTTCCAGTTCCTGCATGGTTGTTGGATACTGAGTGGCCATATCTTCCAGAGAGGATTCAAGAAAAATTACAAACGGAGGTAATTTTTTTTCCTTCGCTAATTTTTTGCGGAGATCTTTAAGCATTTCAAAAAGTGCCGGATCAGCTGCTGCTGTACCTCCGGCTTCCGTTGTTCCTTCATCATCATCTTCATTCGCATCTTCAAAAAGATTACTCAATACAATCAGAAAGGATCCGGGCTTGCGCAAAAATGCAGATCCTTTGGACGTTATTTTCAGTACTCCGTAGTCTTCAATTTCTTTTTCGAGTAGCCCTTCCAGTAATAGTTGCCTTACCAGTGATTTCCAGAAATGTTCGGGCTGATCATTTCCGCTTGCAAATTGCGGAAGTGCATCGTGCCTGTACATCTGATTCTGCGGAGTGAGCCTTCCGGTGAGGATGGTAACTATATAATCGGTGGCGAATCTTTCATCAAGCTGCTTTACTACTTTGAGAACTTTTACTGCGGCATCTTTCGCCTCCACTTTTTCGCGGGGGTTCAGGCAATTGTCGCAACTATTGCAGTTTTCAGTAGTATAACTTTCACCGAAATAATTCATCAGCATTTTTCTTCTGCATACACCACTTTCCGCAAATGCCACTGTTTCATCTATCAATTGAGCCCCAACCTCGCGTTCGCTCAGCGGTTTGTCTCTCATCAGATGCTCCAGTTTGGATACATCTTTATGCGAAAAATAAAGAAAACATTTCCCTTCCATTCCGTCGCGACCGGCCCTTCCGGTTTCCTGGTAATAGTTTTCAATACTCTTAGGAATATTATAATGAATCACAAACCTGATATCCGGTTTGTCGATACCCATGCCAAACGCGATGGTAGCTACAATCACCTGCATGTCTTCATTCAGAAACAGGTCTTGCCTTTCGGAACGCAATTTTCCGTCCAGACCCGCATGATATGCAACGGCTTTTATACCGTTAGCCTTCAGCATATCTGCAAGTTCCTCTGTTGTTTTGCGGTTGAGGGTATATATAATTCCGCTCTTGCCTTTGCAATCATGGATAAAGCGGACAATACTTTTTATTGTTTGTTCCTTGTTCACTTTCGGCCTCACTTCATAATAAAGATTTGGCCTGTTAAAAGAAGAAATAAAAATTTTCGGAGACCTGAGACCAAGTGTTGTCACGATATCTGACTGGACCTTTGGCGTAGCCGTTGCGGTGAGGGCGATTATCGGAATATCCGGATTAATCTGATCCATCATCTCTTTCAGTCTCCGGTACTCCGGTCTGAAGTCATGGCCCCATTCCGAAATACAGTGGGCTTCATCAACAGCGAAAAAAGAAAGTTTGAGGTCGCTGAAAAAATCGAGATTTTCCTGTTTGGTGAGTGTTTCCGGCGCTACATAGAGCATCTTTGTCTTGCCGGTTTTCAGATCATCATGAACTTCTGTGATCTGCTTTTTATTGAGGGTGGAATTCAGAAAATGGGCAACGTCATCTTCACTGTTATAGCTCCGGACCAGGTCTACCTGATTTTTCATCAGGGCTATCAGCGGCGATACTATTATCGCACAGCCTTCGCTCATAATTGCCGGAAGCTGATAACAGAGGCTCTTTCCACCGCCGGTCGGCTTAATTACAAAAGTATCTTTACCGGAAAGAAGGTTGGTAATAATTGCCTCCTGATTTCCCTTAAAAGAATCGAAACCAAAATAATCTTTAAGAACCCCATGAATATCTGGTTTAGGGGCTGTAATTTTTTTGCTGGTTCCATTGAGTGATCCACCGGATTTGAGCCCACTACCGGTTTTCACACCTGATTTCTTCGCAGTTGCCATTGATTTCTGAACTTACACACGATTATTAATGAAGCAAGGGAACAGATTATTTCCTCCTGAATTCCCGGCTTTTGGCGGCTTGCAAAGATACCAAAAAACAGGCCCTGATCGGGAAGTTTAACAGTTCCCGGGAATTGAGGGCTCCCGGGTTGATTTGCTGATCTTTAATATAATACTTTTGCGGGGATTTCACATGGGAAATATAAAAATCAGGCAAGTTGCGAAGCGTACCATACAGCTCGAAGCCAGTTCTATTTAGGAGCTGACCGCCTTTATTGTTGAAGGATTGGAAAATGCCGTAACCGAAATTGCAGCAACGAAAAGCAGACTGGTAGTTAGTGGTATCGGCAAAAGTGCAATTATTGGCCAGAAAATAGTAGCCACTCTAAATAGTACCGGTACGCCCTCCATCTTTATGCATGCGGCAGATGCTATTCACGGTGACCTGGGAATGGTGCAACAGGATGATATTGTGTTGATTATTTCCAAAAGTGGCGAAAGTCCGGAAATCAGGGTGCTCGTTCCGCTGATCAGAAATATGGGAAATAAACTGATTGGAATGGTTGGCAATATCCAATCTTTCCTCGCGCGGCAGTCAGACCTGGTGCTGAATACCACCGTCAGCCAGGAAGCCTGCCCGAATAACCTGGCGCCAACCTCCAGCACAACTGCCCAGATGGTGATGGGAGATGCCCTTGCTATCTGCCTGATGGAACTGAAAGGATTCAGTACCAATGATTTTGCTAAGTTTCATCCGGGTGGAACCCTTGGCAAAAAACTCTATTTACTCGTAAGTGATCTGAGTTCCCAGAATGAAAAGCCTGCTGTAAAAGAAATAAGTACATTGAAAGAGGTTATCCTGGAAATTACCCAGAAAAGGCTGGGCATTACAGCAGTAATTTCAGAACAAGGCAAACTTACCGGAGTTATTACTGATGGTGATCTGAGGCGGATGCTCGAAAAAACAACGGATCTTGAAAAAGTATTGGCAAAGGATATTATGACTTCCGGACCAAAAACGGTCGCCGCCTCTGCACTTGCAGTAGAGGCGCTGGATTTGATGCGAAAAAATAATATTACTCAGCTACTCGTTACAGAACAGGAAAATTATGAAGGAGTTATACATCTGCATGATCTTATCAGGGAAGGCCTGATTTAGTTTCTAACCGATCAGATAGTTTTTTAAAATGCTTGCTATAAACAACTGACTAACCCGACATGAATAAAAATCATTACGTAGCTATTATGGCCGGTGGAATCGGCAGCCGGTTTTGGCCGATGAGCAGAAGCAGTTATCCCAAACAATTCCTGGATATCCTGAATACAGGCAAAACCCTTATCCAGGCTACATTTGACAGGTTCGCTCATTTTATTCCCGCTGAGAACATTTTTGTAGTCACTTCCGAAGAATACGAACCGATTGTACAAAAACAACTTCCCAGGATCAAAAAGGAAAATATCCTTTGTGAACCTTCCCGAAAAAATACAGCACCCTGTATTGCGTATATCTCTTTTAAACTCAATAAGCTCAACCCCGATGCAGCCCTGATCTGCGCGCCCGCTGATCACCTCATCCTGGATGAAACCGGATTCAAGAAAGTTTGCCTTGAAGCAATGGATTTTGTTTCAAAACACAAAGCTCTGATAACTCTCGGCATTAAACCGACATATCCGAACACGGGGTACGGTTATATCCAGTTTGAACAACAGCCTGCAAGTGATAATGTATATAAGGTCAAAACCTTCACTGAAAAACCGAATACCGAACTCGCTAAAACTTTTATGGCGAGCGGAGAGTTCTTATGGAATGCAGGAATTTTTGTGTGGCAGATAAAGAACATTGTTTCGGCATTCAGAAAATATTTACCGGAAATGGCCGAGGTTTTTGATGCTGAAAAAGATCAGTTCAATACTTCCGGAGAAAAAGCGGCCATTGAAAGAATTTATCCGCAGTGTACCAATATCTCCATCGATTATGGCATTATGGAAAAAGCCGATAATGTTTATATAATCCCATCCAGTTTTGGCTGGAGCGACCTTGGTACATGGAATTCGGCTTACGAAAACATGGATCGCGATTATCTGGCAAATGCGGTTGCGGGCGAAAACGTAATGGTAATCGACGCCACCAAATGTATGGTTCATGCCTCCAGCGACAAATTACTGGTGCTGCAGGGGCTCGATGATTTTATAGTAGTTGATACAAAAGACATCCTGCTTATCTGCAAGAAAGAAAAGGAACAGGAGATTAAAGAATATGTGGCTGAAGTAAAAAGAAATAAAGGGGAGAAGTTTTTATAGAAGTTCAACGTTAAACATTGAATGTTTAACGTTGAACATTTCGGTCATTCAAGCGTTGCGTCTAAAGTAATTTTTGAATTCAGGAGTTTACTCACGGGGCAATTCTGTTCCGCATCTTTCGCGCACTCGTCAAATTTTTCCTTGCTGATTCCGGGAACTTTAGCCTTCAGTACCAGGTGCGATTCAGTTATCGTTCCGTTTTCGAGGGTGATAAAACATTGTGTATTGATTTCGTCCGGCGTAAACCCGGCAGCTCCCAGCACAAAACTTAATTTCATACTGAAACATCCTGCATGTGCAGCAGCTATCAGTTCTTCAGGATTTGTACCCTCTCCATCTTCAAATCTGGAACTGAATGAATAAGGTTTTTGTTTAAATACGCCGGATTGTGTAGATAAATTTCCCTTGCCCTCTTTGCCGGAGCCGTTCCAAACGGCGGTTGCTGATCTTTTCATAAATGATTTTTTTATTGCAGATAATTCTGAAAGATAAAGATTCATTTGAACTGCGAACTAAGAACCGGGGACCTGGAAGTAAAAAAATTTACCGGAGATAGCCTGGTTGTTGAATTGCAGGGATCGTTAAAAAATAGATAGCTTTATTTTTGAAAACAAATCCGGATTCTGGTTGTAAATAAACGAACGATAAAAACTGTAATTCCGATAAATTATTTAACATGGAAAGAATTAATTACTCCTCCGGCGCCAAATGGGAGGATATCGTTGGTTACAGCAGGGCGGTTAAAGTAGGCAATATAATCGAAGTAACAGGTACGGTGGCTGTTGATGACCAGAATCAGCTGGTTGGTGGTGACAGTGCTTACGAACAAACAAAATTTATACTCAGTAAAATAGAACAGGTATTGCAGAGGGCCGGAGCAACGATGAAAGATGTGGTGCGTACCCGAATCTTTGTTACGGACATTTCGCGGTGGGAAGAGTATGGCACCGCACACGGAGAATTCTTTAAAGATATTAAACCCTGTACAACTATGGTGGAAGTAAAAAGCCTGATAGATAAGTTATTTCTGGTGGAGATAGAGGCCAGTGCAATCATAAATCAAAAGAACCCACTGTAATAATGCCGCCAATAACGCGACTTAATTAATATCGCATTTATGAAAGATGTAATCAGGAAATTAAGATTCCCGGGGCATGAAAATGTATTGGTCTTAAATACCCCTGCTGAATGTGTTTCAATTCTTAATGAATTGGAGAACGATACTGATTTGCATACTTCAGTCAGCAAAAAAACCATTTATCCTGCAGCCCTCGCATTTGTTCATTCTGTTGCATCCCTCAATAAAATGATTCCGGGAATGATCGGGCAGTTGGGAGAAGATGCCGTTTTCTGGATCGCATTTCCAAAAAAATCATCAAAAAAATATAAATCCGATATTAACCGTGATGAAGGATGGCAGATTCTCGGTGATGCGGGCTTTGAAACAGTTTCATCGATTGCCATTGATAAAGACTGGAGTGCGCTTCGTTTCAGAAAGGCTGAAAAAGTAAAAAAAATGATCCGGCGTCAGGCTATTGCCATTTCTGATTCAGGCAAAGAAAAAACAATTAATAAATCTGGTAAAGCAGTCAAAACTCCCGGAAATGCAAAAGGAAAAAAATAAAACTCCTGCATTTTTCTGCAGCAAACTCCGCTTCTGAAAATATTACATGTACAAAAAAACATTTCCTTCCAAACTTCCGGCTGCAGGCACAACTATTTTTACCGTAATGAGTGCTCTGGCTATTGAGCACAGTGCTGTTAACCTTGGTCAGGGTTTTCCGGATTTCTCTATGAACCGTGAGCTGGCTGAACTGGCTGCAAGGGCTATCACCGATGGTTATAATCAATATGCCCCGATGGCCGGATGGATGCCTTTACGTGAATCGATAGCCGAAAAAGTGGAGCAATTGTATGGGCTGAAACCAGATCCGGGATCGGAAATCACAGTGACACCGGGAGGTACCTGCGCGATTTTTTGTGCGCTTACCGCTATACTTCAACCCGGCGACGAAGTAATCGTTTTTGAGCCTGCCTACGATAGTTATATTCCTAATATTCTTGTAAACGGAGCAGTCCCAATTAAAATCCCACTCGAAATACCGTCTTTCAAAATCGACTGGCACAAAGTTGAACAGGCGCTAACGGAAAAAACAAAAGCCATTATAATTAATTCCCCGCACAATCCCACGGGTAGTGTTTTGTCAGCTTCTGATCTTGAGGAGTTATCGCGTATTGTGACAAAAAGTGGCATCTATATAATCAGTGATGAAGTGTACGAACATCTCATATATGATGGGCTGGAACATCAGAGTATTCTCAGGTATCCGGAACTCTTTAAAAGGAGCTTTGTATGTTTTTCATTCGGAAAGGTATACAGTTGCACAGGTTGGAAACTAGGTTACTGCGTTGCCCCGGTTGAACTCAGTTCAGAATTCAGGAAAATTTATCAGTTTAATGCCTTTTCAGCTTTTACGCCTACCCAGGTTGCAATAGCTTCATTTCTGAAAAACGCCTCCGTGTATCTTTCCCTGGCTGGCGAGATGCAGGATAACAGGGATTATTTCATAAAGCTTATGAAGTCGACAAGGTTTGAATTATTACAATCATCGGGCAGTTATTTTATTTGCGGAACTTACGAACGGATTACCGATGAATCTGACCGGGAATTTGCTATGAGACTTACCAAAGAATATGGTGTAGTAACAATTCCTGTTTCAGCTTTTTATGAAGATGGAACCGACAACAGCATTCTTCGTTTTTGCTTCTGTAAGAAAAAGGAAACGCTTGAACTTGCGGTGAACAGGATCGTTGGTTGTTAATGTCAATTAATTTAATCTTATGAAGAGAACAAAAATCATTGTGTTATTTCTTACTCTATCGTTTTCATTTCCTGCAAAAGCTCAACAGAAGCCTGATACCCAAAAAGCCTTGCTTTGGGAAATAAGCGGCAAAAATCTAACTGCGCCTTCTTATCTCTATGGAACAATCCATATGATCTGTCCGGCTGATTTCAGTATGAGTGACACAATCATAAAACGTTTTGAGAAAACGAAATCACTCTTTCTGGAAATAGATATGGACGACCCTTCGATGAATATGAAGACGCTTCAATTATCGATGATGAAAGAAGGATCCCTGAAAGATCTTTATACAGCTGATGAATATAAAGAACTCGAGAAATTTATGAAAGATTCTATTGGTATGCCGCTGATGATTTTTAATAAAATGAAACCCTTCACTTTACTAAGCATCATGTATACCAAAGTGCTTCCTTGTTCAGGCATGGAATCTTACGAACAGCATTTTCTTGATATGGCTAAAAAGCAGAAGAAGGAAATAAATGGTCTCGAAAAACTGGAAGATCAATTCGCAGTATTCGATAATATTCCGGATTCAGCCGAAGCGCAGATGATTTTAGAGATGGTTCGCCATTTCGCAGATCAGAAAAAAGAATTTTCAAAAATGACCGAAGCTTATAAAGCCAAAGACCTGACTGCGATGGCCGCCATGATCAGTGACTCACCAGACATGGCCGGGTATGAGGATATATTACTTGTAAACCGTAATCGCAACTGGATTCCGGTAATTGAAAAAGCAATGCAGAAAGAAAGTACATTTTTTGCTGTTGGTGCTGGTCATTTACCAGGAAATGATGGTGTAATTCGCTTGTTGCGGGATGCAGGCTACACAGTAAAGCCAGTTGATTAATCGTCTTTTTTGGGGAAAAATCCGGGTAAATTTCTGTTTTTAAATCGTTCTGAAGTACAGGGTATCGATTAATTTTCAGTTTGTATGCAAAACGGAAAGGACGACAACCATGCTTTTGACCAGGCTGTAAAATTTGTACATCAGTCTGCCCGGCACATCTTTTTAACCGGACGTGCAGGCACAGGAAAAACGACTTTCCTGAGGCATATCTGTAAAACAGCCTATAAGAAAATAGCTGTTGTTGCTCCAACCGGCGTTGCCGCAATTAATGCGGGTGGAGTTACTATTCATTCTTTTTTTCAACTGGCTCCAGGGATTTTTTTACCTGACGCTCACCACGGTTGGTCAGAATCCACAACCAGAATACTTACCAGAGATCTGATCATCAGAAACAGCAGGTTCAGTCCTGATAAAAAGGAGCTCCTGCGCGAGTTGGATGCCATAATTATCGATGAGGTTTCCATGGTCAAAGCTGATACTTTGGATGCTATAGATATGATTCTTCGCTGGGTACGTAATGATTGGGCTACCCCATTCGGCGGAGTACAAATGATTTATATTGGTGACCTTTATCAGCTGCCTCCGGTAGTGAAAGAAGAAGAATGGCAATTGCTGAAAAATCATTATAAAAGCCCCTTCTTTTTTGATGCATTGGTTATGAGGGAATCGCCGCCCCTTTATCTTGAATTGACTACGATATATCGCCAGAACAATCCTTCATTTATAAGACTTCTGAACGCCGTAAGAAATAATGTAGCCGGAGAATCGGAAATTGAAATGCTTAACAGAAGATTCAATCCGGATTTTTACCCTGATGAGAGCGATGCATATATCACTTTAACCACACATAATTACAGAGCTGATATTATACATCAACAGGCTCTGAATAAACTCTCAGGATCTGTAACCCAGTTTGAGGCAGATATCAACGGCGACTTTCCCGAAAAATCCTATCCTGTTGACACGACCCTCGTTTTAAAACCGGGAGCTCAGATCATGTTTATTAAAAATGACCGTGGTGAACTCAGGCGGTATTTCAATGGCAAAATCGGCAGAATAAGCCGGATAAGCTCCGACAAAAAAGTCTATGTGGTATTTCCTGATAACAACAAAGAATTGGAGCTGGAAAAAGAAACCTGGCTCAATATCAGGTACAGGTTGGATAAAGAGAAAAATGCTCTTGCGGAAGAAGAGCTGGGAAAATTTGAACAATATCCCATAAGGCTTGCCTGGGCGATTACTATTCATAAAAGTCAGGGACTCACTTTTGAGAAAGCCATAATCGATGCAGCGGGCTCTTTTTCTCCTGGTCAGGTATATGTTGCTCTTAGCAGGATGACGAGCCTGGAGGGAATGATTCTGAAATCGAAAATTCCAGCTGCGGCAATCAGTACCGATCAGCGGGTTGTTGATTTCAGCACACGCTCAGGAATCAATCAAAATCTGGATGAAGTTTTAAAATCAGAACAAAAGAATTTCATCCTTAATTCGATTATCAAATCTTTCAGCATCGAAAAAATACATGCTCTCATTCAAAATATCCAGTCAGAATTAAAGTCAGAGCTGATGGCAGAGGATTCCCCGGAGTTAATGCAGATAAACTTACTGGAACAAAAAGCAGGTAAACAAAAAGCCATTTCTATTTCTTTTCAAAAGCAACTTGAGCAATTGCTTTCTGCTGCGGAAAAATCAGGATATGATCAGGTGCTTAACCGGGTTATTGCTGCTGAAGAATGGTTCCGGAAAATATTCACTGACATGGAAGCTGAGTTGAATTCACTCATACCTCCCACAAGAACAAAGAAAAAGATCAGCGCCAATATCAGGTACTTACAAAATCTCAGGTTAAGTATCAGGCATAAAATAAAACATCTTCAGCAGGTGATTCGGATCGCAGAAGGATTGGTTAAAAATATAAATCAGGAAGAGCTCCTTCGTTTAAGCGAACGGTGCGGGATACCTGAAGTTTCCGAAGCCGAAACTCAGATTGATAAACAACCAGCCAAAAAACAACCAAAAAAGAAAGCGGGTGAATCTGCAGAATTAAGTCTGAAAATGTTGCGGGGTGGAAACAGCATTAAGGAAATCGCCGGATTGCGTGGAGTAACTGTCGACACAATTACAAAGCATTTGCTGGACTATCTTTCAGTCGGTGAGGTTCCCCTTGACATATTTGTAAATGAAAGCAAAACTTTTGTGATTCGCAAAGCACTCGAAGAATCTGCCGGCGCGGAATTGAAAATTGTAAAAGAATCGCTTGGAGATGAATATTCCTATAATGAAATCAGGGCCGTCAGGATTTCACTCCGCTCTTCAAAAGCACTTACTCCGGAGTAAACTAACGTAAACGGGTAGTTGACTTGCTGCCCCTGCATGAGGCCTTGTATCATCTCTCCGGAGAGCACTTAGTCCATAATCAACGTTATAACAATAATAAGTACTGCCCCCATTTTCGGTGACAAAGACAGGTTCTTAGGTGACCTTTATAATGTGATCCTCTTCTTTATTTTGTGCAAGCGGTCGGGGTGAATGCGAAATCGCTTAACAAATCGATCCATTTATCCCTGATGCTGACCACAGGTGTGAAACAGATAGCCGAATAGGCCAGAAAAACATCCTGAATGTAACATCTGATTTTGTGTTACGTCTATATAAAGTACCAGACAAAAAATAATTAAGATCAATAGAAAGGAAATGAAACAGGCAGGAATTATTAACCGGATTCACAAAGGGCTACGAACCTGGTTATTTGAGACAGGGATTAAAATTCAGGAAACGGATTTTTTAACAGCAGAAGAAGGACTAAATACTATCACAACCTTAAAAAAAGTTTTGCAGGTTGCCGATAGGAAATCTTTTATAGACGAAAATCATTTGTTACCGGTAATGGTGCTTTATGCTCCTTATCTGGTAAGCCTGATGGATGCTGAAAATCTGAAAACGAGAGAGATTATTGTGAAATTGACCGGTTATATTGATAACTACCTTCAACCAGGTACTGAAGGCTTTTATGCAATTACCGGTTTCAGCATCCAGCAGGTTTATTCTGAATTTATGGGATCAGTGCTTATCTATATGAACCGGCTTGAAAAAATGTTGAATGAAATGTATGCTGCCGCAGATCAGGAAGAAATAACTGAAATGCTTGATGCTGCGCAATACATGCAGATCGACGCAGCGAACAGGATGATTATTGAAGAATGGATTTTCAAAGGCCTGAGTAACAGGGAGATCGATGAATTGATGAAAAATGGAAGGAAAATGCCTGCGGAATGGATGAAGGCCGGATTGGTCAGTATTTCAAATCAGAGAGCCGGTTCGAAGTCGAAGAAGCAGTTGAAAACCACAGGATCAGTTATGGCTGCGGCCTGAACTGAAATCAAACGATTGTAAAAAGGTGTCCCGATCGGGGACACCTTTTGCTTTTATTTTAAGCCTCTCTGTTCCTTGTTCCGGAGACTTTGACCAGGCAGGCTTTCAAAATTAGTTTTCAATTTGTTTGAATTTCTTTCTCCGGTCTAATTGGTATTAGAACTCCGAAAAATAGCTTTGTGGAATTCATATTCGGGGCGAGACTTAAATATCGCAAAAAAACTAATTCATAAATCTAAGAACCCCAGAGTAATGCGGCATTAATTTCGATACCAGGCATG
>JAATGW010000372.1 GCA_015654495.1 Chitinophagales bacterium | reverse complement strand
TCCGGTCGTCGGCGGTGGCGGTGGTGTGCTTGTTGCCGGAGCAACCGCAGATTCATCAGCAGCAATTGCAGCACCTCTGGTAGGAACTTTTATTAATCCTGGTACATTGACCGTTTTCTTACAACCTGTAAAACTCGCCCCGCTGCTGAAAGCATTAAAAAATGTTCATGACGATTTGAAGCAGATGTCCAAATCATCATCGCACCCGATTTTAGTTTTTGGGCATGAATCGCAGCGTGCTGAAAAAGACAAGCAGCTGAAAGCGGCAGGATTTGCCGGATTCACGCCATGCAAAAATGCCATTGCCAGCCTGGAGGCTGTTTTTGCAGCCCCTACCACAACTCCATTTACCCGGCCTGCAGCAACAAATCTTTTATTGTATCAACAGGTGGCAGCACAGCTGAAACCCGCACTTACTATTCCACCAAAGGTGAAGGCCGTTACCGGCACAAAAGCAAGCCAGCAACTTCCGGCTGATTGGGCTAAACCATTTGCAAAAGCTCCATCATTTCCTGAACCAATGTTTAAACCCCTGGCTGACCTCTCGACAGATTTAATATTACCGGGGCTGAGCGAAATTCCAGTGAACAAAGTTGTTCTCATGTATACCAACCAGGCATTTATAGAATCGTATATGATTGGCCTCAATCATGAAATGAGCAGGGAATTTCTCTGGAGGGAATTTCCTGCACCTTTGAATGGCACAACATTTCAGCAGTTCTGGGATACATCAAATATTCCGGATGCAAGGGAGTTTCCGGAAAAATACAGGGATATCAAAGAAATTGCCGGTTGGGGAAATTCTTCACTCGGCGGCAATAAACCGGGTTCACCTCCAGGTAATAATAAAAAGGTCGTCATCCTCGTGCGTGGCGATATTATACGCAAATATCCTTACACTGAAATATACATGCAGGAAGCATCCTGGCTGCCCGGGAAAACAGGTGTGAAAAGACAGGCAAATGAAAATGGTAAAGTTGCACATCCGATATTTTCCGCACTGATAGAACCTGATTATCATTTTTTCGGATTTGATGTGCTGGTCAAAGATGTATTTGGTGCCAATTCGGGTACGAATGCCGGTTACTATTTTGTATTGAAAGAAAGAGCTGGCGAGATCCAGTTCGGACTTGATATTACCGGAAAGAAAAATAATCCTTCATGGGAATCCATCGAAACAGAAGTGCCACTGCATTCCTGTATCAATGTAACTAAAAACCAGTTCAAAGCCTTGCAGCCTAATGCAGCGCTGCGTTCCCGGTCTGATGGTATTGCATCGCTGCTATACCAGAAACCCTTTAAGCTTTATGTGCATGCTGCCCGAATGATTTCAGAATTATAATTATTATGGAGAACATCAGCATACAAAGAAAAAAGATAGCTACCCTGAGGAGCGCTGCGGAAAAATCAGCTGATGATTTTTATTCAGCTCTTCAGAATTGGTCACTCAGCCAGTCCAGAACCATTGAAGGAATAAAAGCGCCTACAACAGCCGAACTTCAGGCACTCAAAGAAAAAAAGAACCAGAGTTTAAATGCATTGAATGAATCGTTGTCGGCTTTCAATCAAACATTCAGTCAGCAATCGGCAATTGAACAGATCAGTGGAGAATTGCCAATCGTTCTTTTTCCCGTCAGGATCGAATGTCGCTATGTAAATATCAAACATGTAGTACGCAATGTTAAGCTGGAAGATACTGTTGATGTGAGCCAGGTTGAAATACTGAACAACAAGTTGAAAACAACGGGATTTGTAAAAAATGATCAGGGCAGGTTTGTATATTCCATTCCATCTTTACATAGAAATGTACAGGGAAATCCCGGCCGGCTCAACCCGCTGGCCCTCAAACCCGCGGGCGGAAAATTCATCCGCAGAATCAATGATATTCCGGAACTGCGCCTGCGCTTTTATCCGGATGAGATATCAATAGAGAACCGGGAAAAAAACCTGCAGCCAGGGGAATGGCAGTCAGGAGAACAATTCTGGACAAATATCTGCGGAGGAAAGGATCCGCAGGAAGAATGGATCAGGTTTTCACTTACCATGCAGGTGCCAAGGGCAGCCTGGATCATTAAATGTACACAACCTACCAATTTTAAGCCCGGTATTCCCCTTCCTGAAACACCGGTTTTCCCAGCGGAAAAAAATTTCAGAGATGGTGCTTATACAACGGCTCCATTGGCATCCCTCCTCCCCGACCGCTTTGTGGTACGACTTTATAAAAATAATGTGTTCAAAGAATTCGCGGGAAATCCCATTTCCGAAATACTGGCTACAGGTATCGACCCTACAGAAGATCCTTTTGAGCAGGACGAAAATTCGGGTATGCAATTGAATGGAAAATCTGTTCGCACGCCGAACTACCTGAAATGGATACACGATTTTGATGAAGCAGTAAAAAAAGGTATGGCCATAAGCGTCAATCTCCTGGAACATCCTGAATACAGCACCGGCGTTGAAAAAATTATTGTGACCGGTGTGAAGCTTTCAACAGATGAAGCCGAAAGCAGCCGCCTGCTGGAATCGCTTTTCGAAAATCACAAATACCAGGAATCGGGAATGAAGATTATTCCGAAAGGAACTCCTACGAATACGGTTAGCAAAAATATTACTGAGCAAAAAATGAAGGAAGATGAAGCGACTCTCTACTTCAATGCTGATTTCAAAAAACAGCCGCTGTCAAAACTCGCTACCGATGAAAGCCGGATAAAAACTGCGCTCGGTATCGGAAAACTTTTTTCATTTCCGAATGGCACAATGACCGAACTCTCGGAAGCAGCTTTGTTTAACCGGAATCTCTGGCCGGCCACATGGGGATATTACCTGCTTCAGTTGTTTACACCGGCCATGCGCTAAGACGATCGGGAATCATTAAAAAATTTTTTCTCAGAATTTGTTTCAGGTCGCGGAAACCTGCCGGTACTGAAAATCAACAGGCAGCCATATGGATTTATTCCTGTGAGTTCATTAAAAGACTGGTCCTACAGTGCAACACCGGCCACTATTGATGAAAAGAT
>JAATGW010000638.1 GCA_015654495.1 Chitinophagales bacterium | reverse complement strand
GGCAAACCATTCGGCTCCGGTTATTTCACCATTACCATTACCCCAGTAAACTTCTGAGCGACAGTACTGAGCAGCCAGATCTGTCCGCTTCACTACCTGCATGCGATACATTTTGTTGCCGGCGCGTGGCGCTGGTGCAGGGTTGTTACTGAAGCCATTGGTGAATCCCTGGCCCACAAGCAGGATATTGGTGGAACTGTTCGCATCACCAAATTTTTGTGAACCACCGGTTACCATCATATAACCTTTGGTTTTAGCTGTAGGCCATGAAATTGGTGGAATATTCTCCGCATTATCATACATGATGATCGGACCGTTCACACCATCAGAATAAATCTGCCCGTAAGTTTTAGAAAGAAAAACAGATAAGAGAAGTACTAGGCATAGCAAAAAAACACGCACGTAGCCGTAAGGCCGTACAGGTAGCACTGGTTTCATAAGATAGGATTTGATAGGAGTTTTGTGAGAGCCAAATATTATGCCAAAGGGGATTTGAAATTTATTATGTAGGAATTTCTACAACTAATAAATCAGGCTCTGATGATTTTGATAATCAGTAATTACTCATAAAAAAAATCTTCAAAAAAAATACGAAGACGTAATTTTCTGATTGTTTCTGAAAATAGTGAATGAAACTTGCGAAGGCTAGCCAGTTTAATAAAATGCTTAAAACCAACAATATTCAAAAAAGGCCTTCGTTTCTAAATGTGTCGAAAACAAAACTTTATAAAGTAAGTTTTGAATTCAGGTATGAGCAACCCTGACTGATCAGACAGGTCATGAGTAATACAATCCATTAAGAATCAGTAATTTGTTAATTAGTACCCGGAAGATTACTTTTGTGCCAGCTGTTTCTGTACCCTTCAGGCTACTCAGGGTTCAAAACCGGAAAACAGATGATTTAAACAATACAACGGTAATTTTTCAGGTAGGTCCGAGAATGCCTGGTGTCTCTTTTATCCTTGAGTTATGAAAATATTCCAAACATTCCGGTTTGTTAGAATTCTTGTCAATGTTTTATTACTTTTATCCGGAATTCTCTTTCTCCAATCCTGTGGGGATACCCGTAAGCTTACCTATTTCAACAACGTAAAAGATACATTGATTTCGGCTCCCGGAAGGGATGCGAACATTCCCACTGAAACCGTGATACAGGTAGATGATATATTGAGCATTACTGTAAGCAGTGCTAACCCTGAAGCAAGTATAGCGTTTAACTCGCCAAACGAGTCAACACCCAGTACCAATTCAGCCTCAGCAGGCAATACGCTAACCATCGGTTATCTTGTAAACCAAAACGGCGATATTAATTTTCCTGTCATAGGAAAAATGCATGTGGAAGGAATGACCAAACTTCAGCTATCAGAAAATATAACTAAGCAGATTCTTGAAAAAAAATTACTTGTTGATCCGATTGTAACAATCCGGTATCTCAATTTCAGGGTCAGTGTTATCGGGGAAGTGAACAGGCCTGGTGTTTACACAGTTCCCAACGAAAAACTCAGTTTGATGGAAGCCATCGGCCTTGCCGGTGATCTTTCTATTTACGGAAAGCGCCACAATGTGTTGCTGATCCGCGAAACTGCTCAGGGGAAAATCACAAGGAGAATAGATCTCCATTCGCCGGACATTCTTACATCACCATATTATTATCTTAAATCCAACGATATCGTTTATGTAGAGCCCATCAAGGACCGTGTAGCGCTTGAAAGGCAAACCCGGTTATTACCTATTGTATTCAGCATCACCTCAATGATCATCATCATTGTGGATACATTGCTGAATTAGATAAATGAGTCATGAATAATAAAACAGAAAAAGCAAACCACGTTCAGCAGCCAGCAAATCAGTTTCAGCAGATTATAAGGAGTTTTCTGCCCTTCTGGCCTGTATTTCTGGTACTGTTTGTGTTGACTGCAACATATGCAGTGTACTATTTTAAAACAACCCAGCCTGTTTTTAAAGCTGCCGCAAGTATTCTGATCAAAGATGAAAAAAAGGGTGAAGAATATTCCAAAATGGAGCAGGAGCTGAAACTGTTTGGAAATAAAAATATTGTTGAAAACCAGGTTGAAGTAATCAGTTCCACACCAGTACTTACCAGGGTAGTGAGGACACTAAACCTTTGCACTCCGGTATATACTGAAAGCGGATGGAAGGGATATAAAATATCACTCGCATACGAAGCCAGCCCGATACAGATTTTGGCAAAAAATCCGGAAAGACTCGCAAGCCCGAAAATCAATAAAAATTATTTCACCTGGAATAAAGACAAGAATACTGTTACAGTAAATAATATCAGCTACCCTATCGGTGAATGGGTAAAGACTTCATTTGACAGTCTTCAATTTGTCTGGAACCCGAACTATCGTGGTCCTGCCAACTATGCGCCGTTAAAAGACACAAAATATTATTTTGCTATTATTAACCAGGATGCGATGGTGAGAGGACTGACCGGCGCATTTTCTGCGAGTGCTATAAATAAACAGGCAACCATTGTTGATCTGAGAGTAAACGATCTTAATCCGAAAAGGGCCGAAGCGATACTTAACGAGATTGTAAAAGCATATCACGAAATAACAATTGAAAGAACCAACCAGGTTGCGCTGAATACCCTGGCTTGGATCGAGAAAAGACTGGCCAATGTGAGCCAGGAGATGGATTCGCTGGAAAGCGGAATTCAGGATTACCGTACCGGCCAGCAGGCAGTAGATATTCCTGAACAGGCCCGTATTGCATTGCAGAATAAACAACAGGCCGACCAGCAGCTGATTGCATATGAATTACAACAGGTTTCTTTAAATGAAATCGGGAAATACATCAGTTCAAAAAAACCAGGTAGCGGAATAGCTCCATCTGTAATCAACATTACAGATGCAACACTTCGTGACCTGCTTGATAAACTTGCCCTGGCAGAGTCCAGGTATCTTCAGCTTAAACCAACAACCGGAGAAAATAGTCCTATTCTTATTTCCGCGCAACAGGAAATTGATAAAACAAGGGCAATGATTCTGGAAAATGTGAATAACCAGAAGGCAAATATTACTTCCAGTATTGCCACGCTCAGGAATATTAACAACGAATACGCTTCGAAACTGAACGGAATGCCAAAAATAGAAAGAAACCTTATTGAGGTTTCCCGTTCGCGAGGTACAAAAAATGATATTTATGCTTTTCTGCTGAGTAAGAAAGAAGAAGTTGCATTTTCAATCAATTCAACTGACTACAGCAGTTATTTTGTTGATTTACCTGCGGCGCTCAACGGCCCGGTAAGTCCGAATATTAATATGATAGCATTTATGGTATTATTTATGCCAATTGCTATCGGTGCGGCTGGAATAACAATCCGCGAGTTTCTCAACAGCAGAATTTTATACCGCGCAGATATTGAGAAACTCACAAGTATACCTATAGCAGGTGAAATTGTGTTCGAAAAAATCGACTACAGTAAGGTTCCTGCAAGAAGTTTTGCTTTTGAACAATTCCGCCATCTTCGTCACTCGCTTAAATTTTTTGCGGATGCTGAATCTGTTGTGAAAAGAGTTCTGGTTACTTCTTCTGTAATGGGTGAAGGCAAAAGTTATGTATCAATAAATCTTGCACGGAGCTTCGCCAGAAGTGGTAAAAAAGTCGCGTTGCTGGAACTTGATCTGCATAAACCAAAGCTAAGACAACTGCTGGGCATTGAGGGCGATTTGCCAGGTATTACAGATTACCTCAGCGGCACCACCAATGAAAAGGAAATCCAGGTTCCTGTAAGCGGGAGCTCTAATTTTTTCCTGATTCCTTCCGGCTCAGATCATGACGATGCAAGTGAACTTCTCAGTTCATCCAATTTTGAAATTTTATTAAACTATCTCGATACCCAGTTTGACATACTGATTATTGATTCTGCACCTGTGAAGGCGATTGCTGACGCATACCAGATCGCTCAACATGTTCAGCTGACGCTTTTTGTGGTCCGTCATAACCACACGCCGAAATCAGTTATTCAAATGCTGGACAATGAGATGGAACTAAGAAAACTCAACCATGTAGCCATCTTATTTAACGGAATTAAGGGCCGGGGCTATGGAAAATTCAGCTATGGGCATGGTCAGGGCTATGGATACGATAACAAAGTGACATACGAAGACTATAATAAAAAGAAAAAAAAGTAAACCTGCAACAACATATAAATATTTCCCGTTCTATAAACGGTTTTGAATTTTGTCAGTTTTAAATGAAAACGAGATGTCTGGAAAATCGCTTACCTCTTATGTCAGGGATAAATTTTTTCGTCCCTATTCCCTGAAATATAAAAAATACCGCCGGGACCTGTTTTACAAATACCTTACACCTGGTGAAAGGGATAGAATTCTTGACCATGGTGGCAGTGATGGCTCCTGGCTGAGTTTCCTTGTTTCATTCAGAAATAATGAGCTGTATGTTGCGGATATCTTTCCCGATATTCTTGACACTGCAGAAAAAAAATATGGCTTCAAAACCATACTTCTGGATGAGAGTGGAAAAATCCCATTCCCTGATCATTATTTCGATATCGTTTTCTGTAACTCTGTTATCGAACATGTCACTGTAGATAAGAAAGACATCTACAACATGGAATCCGGTGATGAGTTCAGGCAAAAAAGCCTGGAACGTCAGAAGTTGCTGGCCGACGAGATCCGCAGGGTGAGCAAGAAATATTTTGTTCAGACCCCGTATAAACATTTCATAATCGACAGCCATACCTGGTTTCCGTCTTTTTACCTTTATCTCCCAAGAAAATGGCAGATAAAAACGATCCGGCTGTTAAATAAATACTGGGTTAAAAAAAGTAGCCCTGATGTAAACCTGCTCGACGTAAGGGATATGCAAGAGTTCTTCCCAGATGCTAAAATCATCAGGGAAAAATCACTCGGACTAACCAAGTCGATGATCGCCGTAAAGGTTTAATCTGCCGGGCAAACAGTTTATTAAACTCGTTTCGATATACAAAAACCCGGATAACCTTATCCGGGTTTTTGCCTGCCTGCTCTTATAACCAGGAGCATAATAAATCCACTTTTTCCATCGAATACCATCTGATCCGGATCCTTTGCCGGCAAGGGTTTCAGGCCAGTAACCACAAATTTTTAATAAGTAATCAGGTCTTCGTTTCCATTTAAACATAACCTCAGATTAAGATATAATTAAAGAGGGGATTTAACGTTTGATTTTGATAGATTATTGATTATTAAACAGATCGTATCTTTTTAAGCCTGATTCAGATTTCAGGCAGTAAAAGCCGCTCATTTATGAGGCTTTATAGCTGCTGTGACTGAGGAGGCGAAGCCATTTCTGATGATTCGCTAACTTGTAGTCATCAATTCAGATCAAGAAAAAATTCAAATGTTTTCGATTCTCATACCTGCATTCAAAGCAAAGTACCTGCAAAAGGCGCTTGAGAGCGCATTGAATCAGCAATACAAAGATTTTGAGATCATAGTAGTGAATGACCATTCGCCTGAGAATCTGGCTAAAATCGTTTACCAGTACGATGATCCGAGAATCAGCTACTATGAAAATGAAGTAAATCTCGGCAAGGAAAATGTTGTGAATGCATGGAACAAATGTGTCGGATATGCTAAAAGAGAATATTGTTTGCTTTTTTCTGACGACGACATATTACATCCCGAATTCCTGGGAGAAATAAAAACCCTGATAGATAAATATCCTTCAACAGATCTGTTTTACTGCCGCACAGCAGTAGTGGACGGAAACGATCACGTGATCAGGTATTCTTCTGCCTCCCCCGAATTTGAAAATGTATTGGATTTTATATGGCATCGTGTAAATGGCATGCGGGATATTTTTGCGCAGAATTTTGTTTTCAGAAAATCTGCCATACAGGCCATCAATGGGTTTGTAAAATTTCCACTTGCATGGGCAACTGACGATGCAACATGGTATTCTCTTGCACGGAAAAACGGAGTTGCTGCAACATCGCGGGTATTGTGCGACTGGCGCTGGTCGGAACTGAATATTTCCAATATAGGCAATTCCATTTTACGTTTTCAGGCAATTGAAGAGTACTATAACTGGCTAACAAATTTTGTTGGTGAAACAAAGGCCGGCAACGAATTTGAACAAACATTAAAAAAACAGATCGGAGAGCAGCTTCCACTAAGGCGGAAAGAAGCTTTCGAATATATTATCGAGAGAAATCTCTCTAATAAAGGAGCATTTCACACCATGAACCTGTTTTTTAAAACCAGGTCTGCTTATAATATTTCCATGAAGAGCATGGTAAAGATGAATATGAGAAAAATAATAAGCCGTCAATGAATAGGGGATTTTATTTAGTGTTGTTTATGACTGCCGTGAATGTAGGCGCCTTCGCACTACCCTCCCCTCTTATTTATGGTGCCGACCTGTTAAACGGAGTTCTGGTTTACCTCTCCTGGAGAAATTGGAAACCAGTAAAACCGCCTTTCAATATTATCGTAATTATCTGGATTGCACTGGCAGTCTATATTGCATTCCTGGCTGTAAATTCAGATTATGTAAAAGGCGCTTCCACGCTTCTTTTCAGTTTACGTGAGTTGTATCCATTCGGACTGATGATCTATATCGTTGCGCTGGTTGATGAAGAAAAACTGGATAGCTATATAAAATTTCTTCACCTGGTTTGTTTTTCAGGAGTGGTGCTGGCGCTGGCGCAAAGTCTTAAAGGAACTGAAGGTTTGTTTGGGGATGAAACTTTTTATCATCGCGGTCACTCGGGTGGTCAGAATTATATGATCAACAATTATCTCGCCCGCGTGGTTTTGCCAACCATGTATATCATCCAGATCATGTTTCTTTACCTGGTGTACCAGATGATTCTTGACAGGACCCAGTTGGTTCACAAGATTCTGCTGGTATTGTATGCAATAATTATTCTCATCGGATTTTCAAGAAGTAACTGGTCCGGACTGATCATCTGCATTGTTCTTGCTTTGCTGATTACACTAACTATCAGAAAAGAAAAATTTCAACGTGCTGTTTCCTGGATACTGCTAACCATTTTTGTTTTAACTGTAGTATTCACAGTAGTAGATACCCCGGTTATAAAAACTATAAGGGAATCGCTGACAGAACGTGTAGACGAAATGTTTTATGACCTGGAAAAAAAGGATGGTAACCTCGGCTCCAGGCTTTCAACAATCGAGATAGGTATGCGCATGTTTGAGAGCAGTCCCTGGACGGGTATTGATCTTAACCTGATACCACTTTATGAGTACTACCAGATGTCGGATGTTGGATACCTCTATGCATTGCTCACCATGGGTCTTATAGGTTTGGTACTGTTGGGGCTCTGGTATCTTGTTACCATTTTTATTTCCTACAGATATATTATGGTTTCGGCCCGAAAGCAGGATTACCAGGGAGTTATTATCTCCATGCTTCTGCTTTCCAATATTCTGTTCTTTATAATGATCCAGCAAACGAACCAGTTCACATTTTCAACAGCCTGCTTATCGATAACGACAGGTTTGTTTATTGTGAAGTTCAGATCAAGTTAAACTTTAAAGTAAATACCAATATCTTTGAACGCACCTAAATACTCTGAATCCGGTTTTTCAATGAGTCAATATATTGGCAATATACCCGCAATGCTGAAAAGGATTGCATCGAACCGGATTATCAACAACTTTTCGGCCCTAACCATTTCCAGTATACTGGTTCAGGGACTCACCATTTTTTCAAGTATCAAAATTGCAAGAAACCTGTTGACAGACGACTTTGGTCTGTTCAGTTACCTGCTTACACTTTCCTATATATATTCGATATTTGGCGGCCTGGGCATGCGGCAGGTTATTATCCGCACAGTAGCGGTGCACCCCCACCAATCAGGTCTTCTGTTCAGAAAAAGTTTTCTGTTGCGGACGCTGATGTTTCTACCCCTGGTTGCAGGCATACTTGTTTATAACAGTTTCTTCTCCAAAATCAAGCTTGATGAGGTTTCCCTGATTTTGCTGGGTGCAAATATTTTATTCCTCAGCATCTGGGATACATTGGAATCAATCAATTTCGGACATCAGAATATGAAAACACCAAGCATTATTCAGCTGGTGTTTACTATTGTTTGGGTGATGCTGATCCTGCTCCTGCCGGTGCAGTATATACAGGTTAACATCGTACTCGGCCTCACTGTTTTGCTGCAGGTTTTTAAAACAATAACCCTGTATATCATTTCTCACAAAAAGAAATTCATCAGTTTTATTTCAGATCAGAATGAAAAACTGAACATAAACCTTATCCGTGAGTCTGCATCTTTTTTCCTGCTTTCTGTTTTTACCCTGATTACAACCCAGATCCCTGTAGTTTACCTCGAACAAAATTCGACTGACACTGAAGAAATCGCTTTCTACAATATAGCGCTGAGGATAATAAGTCCTGTGCAGATGTTACTGCTCACTTTTATGAATGTTCTTTACCCGGTAATATCGAGGATTTTTGCCAATGACACCCGTAGGTTCAGTCTGAGTATAAAAAATGTTTTCATACTCCTCCTCCTGCTTGGTAATGCCGGTGGATTTGTACTCAGTCTCTTCAGCAAGGAAATTATTTTTCTGATGTATGGGGATGCATATGCAAAATCAGCAAAGGTTTTTAACATACAGATCTGGTACACGATCCTGTACAGCATACTATGTTATATCGGAATGATCCTGAGTGCTATTAATAAACAGGTAATGCTTGCAAAACTATCTTTTGCTTATGCATTGATTGCCACACCCTGTCTGTTTATTGGTTCACACTATGGATCCGTTGGTCTTTCGGCGGGATTTCTGCTAAGCGCATTGCTTAACCTTACCTATCATTTTTATTTTATGCAAAAAGTGCTGCCGGAAGAAATTCGATGGAAAGTAATCTTAGCAGGGTTCGGTTTCTTTTTTACCCTGATGACGATTTCTTACTTTTCACATGACCTCCAGTTTTTTTATAAAATCCCGGTGTGCCTGGCTACTGCAGGAATTCTGATATATTTTCTGCGGTCACAGATCATGAGCTCCATCCGGGAAATAAGCCGGTCCTGATGAATGTTTGCATTGTTTCCAGCTACCATCTTGAAGTAACTGCACCTTATGTAAAAAGATTGCAGGAATTACACGAGGTGGATTTTTATGTGCCGGTCAACAATAGTGATAAAAATGTTTTTCTTTTTGACCTGGATGCAACACAATTCCATCGCACAGGTTTTTTGGATGAAGCTGAAACAAAAAAAGCTACCGGCGTTCATGCAGCCTATTTTTCAAAACTGAACCGGCTCTGGTTTTTTCTATACCCGAATGCAGGATTCAGTTCTCTGAAATTATATCGTTCATTTATTCAGCTGGCTCTTCATATCCGGAAACAGCGCTATGATGTTGTACATGTAATTGGCCAGTTTCCATTTTTGTTACTTATTCATTTATTCAACAAGGGTTCTGTTCGTGTACATACTTTACATGAATCAGTACCCCATAGCGGTAATTTCCATTGGTATGAGAAGTTCTTTCTGCGCACGATTGCTGGCATGAAACTAAGCCTGATATTTCCTTCGGATATAACAAAGAAGCGCTTTCTTGAATTTACAAAAGCGGATCCGGAAAAATGCCACACGATCTATTTCGGAATTGTAGAGAATTACCTTTCCCATATTAATCCGGCAATCCGGGAGAAGCCAAACCAGGTTTTGCTTTTCGGGTTTATTAATGCTTATAAGGGTGTTGAATACCTCGCCGGAGCTATAGATCTTATAAAAAAAATCCACCCGGATATTCATGCAGTAATCGCCGGGCGCTGGTCTCTTCCGGAATTAAAAGACAGCTTAAAAAATCATCCGAATTTCACTATTATCGATAAGACACTCACGATTGAGGAAATGACTTCTTTAATCCAGGAATCTATCGCAGTGGTTTGCCCTTATACTTCCGCTTCAAACAGTGGCGTGATAATGACGGCATTTGTTTTCGACAAACCGGTGATCGCTTCGCGCATCGATGGATTATCAGAAGTAATAGAAGACAAAAAAAATGGCCTGCTCGTAAATCCAAAAGATCCGGAGGCACTTGCTGAAGCTATTGAATGGCTGATTGATCATGAACGGGAGCGGCTGGAAATGAAAAACGCCATCAAAGAATTCAAAAACAATTCCGCTTTTTCCTGGAATAAGATAACCAGTCAGACTATTGAAGTTTATAATAAACATTCAGGCCGGCTTTAACAGCAGGAGAAAACTAAAAAAAAGAAAACAGGTCTAGGCATCACTCAGGACTTTGATTGCTTAGTCAAAATTCTAAATATTTATGCCGAATAAAAAACAGATTTTCTATCTGGGCACATATGGATTTCCGATCGGATACGCCCAGATTGAAAGGCAGAAACTGATTTCAAAAGGGCTGAAGGCGCAGGGATGCGAGGTAACGATTATCAGTCGTTACGGCGTTCATGCGGATAGATCTGATTCAGCAGAACTGGAAAAAGGCGAATACGAAGGAATTCCTTTTTTATACGCTTCGGGTACGCCATACCGTCCGGGTTCATTCCTGAAAAGGACGTGGTTAAAATTCAAAGGTGCTTTCAATGAACTCAGGTTGATTCAGAAAAAGAAGAAAAGCGAGGGGCTTGATTATATAGTTCTTTCCACCAATTATTTCTACAATATTCTGATCTACCGTTTTTTTTCCCTGATTACAGGAGTACCAACTGTACTCGATACGGTTGAACACTGGACGTCTTTTTCCAATCGTAAAGATCAGAGTTGGTTTATCCGGATGGATAACTGGCTTTATGACAACCAAAGTTTTAATTATGTAAATAAGGTTTTATGCATCAGCGATTTTCTGATGAATGAAACCCGGAAGAAAAATCCGCAAAAGCCGCTGCTTAAAGTTCCGGCAATGGTGGATTTTTCTAAATTTTCATCTGATAAAATTATTCCTGAAAATTATCTCCTGTACTGTGGTCATGCTGCCTATTGGGAAGTGTTGTTTTTTATCCTGGATGCATACGAAAAAATTGAGACGAAGGACTATAATATGTACCTGGTTTCACATGGAAATGCAGAGGATATGGGAAGAGTGCGGAGCAGGATTGAAGCCAGTCCTAAAAAGGATAGGATAAAAATTTTCAGCAAGCTCCCTTATGCCGATCTGGTGGCGCTGTACCTTTCAAGTAAAGCCCTGCTCATCCCGTTAAGAAACAGTGCGCAGGACATAGCCCGTTTTCCCCACAAAACCGGTGAGTATTGTGCTTCTGCCAAGGCAATTGTATCAACCAATATCGGGGAATTGAAGAACTATTTTACCGATAAGGAGAATGCCTTGCTGGCGCCCGATTATGATGTAAATGAATATGCCGAATCTCTGTCATATGTGATTCAGAACCCCGAAAAGTCGGTGGAGATCGGCCGGAAAGCTTTTCTTTTGGGAAAGGAACAGTTTGATCACCTGGCACTTGGCAAAAAAATATACGCATTTCTCAATCTCTGAGCAGATAATTGAGATATTGCAAAAAAACATTTTATTTTTTCGGTCAATTCGTC
>JAATGW010000695.1 GCA_015654495.1 Chitinophagales bacterium | reverse complement strand
GGGAAAAGCCTCCTATCAGGAGGCTGGAAGCCAATGCCGGCAAAACCGGGAAACCGGTGGACTTTGAAACAGAAGCTCCATAGAAAACGATACAAAAAATATAGGCGCCCTGAAAAACAACAACAGTAAGGTATCCGGGAACCGGATATTTTTTAAGTCGGATGCCGCGATAACTATAAGCCCTTGACATCAGGATATAACCTGCAATGGCAGCAGCAAAAAACGGACTTATCAGCAACCCAAGCAATACAGCAGTAATATCCATTGCAATTGTAACCATCAGCAGTTGCCGGGTGGGCAGTAGTGGTTTTTTTAATCCGCCGATGGGGCCTTCATCCCTGTCTACATAGGAATTATAACCATTACTCGACGGATATATCAGTATATGCAGGATAAAAAACACAAATAAGGCATGGGGCCAGCTTATATCGGGAATAAGGCCCAGCGCAAAAAAGAAAACCGGCATCAGAAAGAGGGAGAACGGAAAACGCAGCAATTGTATAGTTGAATAGCTGATTTTCATGAAAATTGCTGACTATTGTTTTTATCAGATTATCCTGTCACTGGTAATTTGGAGGCGCAGGTTTCTCGCGATCATTTGAAGCAGGAGGCTGCGATCATTGCTGGTATTGACTCTTATCGGCGCGCGCCATTGGGTTCCTTTGGTATCCCTTGTGAAAAAATCACATTGAAAGAATGCATTGCCAACAGATTGCGCTTCCATATCAAACACAACAAAATTGCCGTAGAAAATGCTGAAAAAGGAACCGTCAAATTGAGCATGTTCCACTGTTGCCTGGGTCTGCCCCAGATAGGAAATTACTATAGCTCCGTCATATCCGGCTTCCGATATTTTCTTTCTTAAGTTAGCGGTATCGCTTTTCAGGTCTTCCGGGAAATCTTTATAAGAAGCATGTACAGGATATCTTCTGTCCTTCAGGTCAGAAACTATCGCATCTTCAACAAGTCTTCTGTTTCGTTCAGGTTGCAGAAGAGCAATCACAAGAATTTTTTTATAGTCCTGTTTCTTATAACCCGGAGCAATAAAATTTGTTGAGCTTGTAGAAGTCTGGCTGCTCTTACACGCCGGTTGAAAAATAATAATCGTCAGTATCACCAAAAACAAAAATGAATTGAACGGTCTGTAAAATTTCCGCATAAGTATCAGCTTTTTCCAAATGTAGGGTAATCGGTTCAGAACCTGCCCGAAAGCATCCGCCCAACATATAATAATAAAAAATATATAAATTCTTCCGCTTAAAATTTCAATTCCGGTAAGTTTTTTTGCAGTTCTTATCAATTTCCGGGCGTCAAATGAGGATTATGTATGCGATATTTTTTTTAAATCGCAGTTTATATCAATTGAATTTTTTTGTGCGTTAAGTACATGAGCATCACCGTAAAAACTTTTTATTAAGGTGAAAATTTTTAGTTGTTCATAGCTGTTTCAGGCATAATTTTATAGTTCAACGATTATAAGTGATCAGCAGTTACACATAACTGTTATTACCCTCCAAAATTCCTTGTCATGAAAAAACTAACTACCCTCTATGGGTTGCTGATGATTTTTTCGATTCAGGTTCATGCAACCAATAACCCGGCAGCATTCAGCACTCATCTTACTGGTTTTTTTTCCTCCGGCCTTCTCAATCTGAACGAAACGGTTAAAAATGGAGTACTTGTAGGTATTAATGAATTTGGTGACACATTGTATGTTGCCAATCTGAGTAAAAGTCAACTTAGCGGTTCATGGCGAAGCTGGTATCCGACGAGGCTTCCCTGTGATTCAGGGCGGCTGGTAAAAAATATTCCTGATGGGGAATGGAAGGGCTGGTATTCAAATGGTCAACTGAAGTTTGTTTACCATTTCAACGCGCGGAAACTCGCTGCGCTGAAAGACGAATTGCGCAGGCAACCCAAAACGAAGTTTTATTATATCGCTAATAAGCCACCGGAGATAGCTGCTGAGTATTATAATGCAGAGCGGATATTCGGGCACAAATCGACTACGCCAAGGAGCATCTTCCTGAGCAGGCAGATTAATCATAAAACCCACCAGGTCGCAAAATTGAAAACGCTGGTGGAATACAATACTGCTGAAAAAGATGATGACTGTTACCTGCCACCATTTACTGAAGCACTCCTGCATGGGAATTATACTGAGTACTATGAAAACGGAAAGGTGAGGAAAGCCGGAATTTATATCAATGGTCTGCGCGAAGGGATGTGGGAAGAATATACCGAGGCAGGTACAAAAGCCGTGGGTACTTACCACCACGGATACCCGAAAGGTGAATGGAGATATTATAATGAACATGGTAAGCTGGTGAAATGGAAACGTTTTGATTCAAAAGGCAGGCTGTCGGAAGAGTTTGTATTTGAAAAAAACCGGGAATATAAAATGGGCAGTTAATTTAGAGTTGAAAGTTAAAAGTTTGAGGTATAAAGTGCGGATTGCGATTTTAAGAAGTAGCAGGTAATTTTCAGATTCTTATTTATTCAGGGCCTGCCGATTAAGTCATATGAGCTAAGATTTTGTATTTTGATGAAAATCTTGTTCCTGTTTAATTTCGACAATGTCATTAGTAAAACGCTCTTATTCCCGTTCCTTTCCGCCTTTAACGGCTTACCGTCTATCTGTTAGAAATATCATTGTCGTTGAGTTTGGAATGAGGTAGACGGGAATACGGAAAGAGCGCCTGCCCGACACAGCGCAGCGACGGCGGGGTAATGAAGAAACGGG
>JAATGW010000313.1 GCA_015654495.1 Chitinophagales bacterium | reverse complement strand
GGTTGTCAAATATGGCCAGAACCATGTAGCATAAATCATCACCTATGGTACAATGTCCGCCAAGCTCAGTATAAAAGACGTAGCGCGTGTGATGGATCTTCCATTGGTGGAATCCAATATTCTTACCAAGATGGTTCCTGACCGGCCCGGAGTGACGCTCAAACGAATTCTGCATGCTCCTTTGAGCGGCGAAAAAAGTCTGGAAGAAAAAGAATCTCTTTCAGCTGATGAAATTGATAACGTAAAAAAGATCCGCGAGATTTATAAAATTACCGGTGATATCCGTAGCCAGGTTTTACATGAAGCTGAAATTCTTGAAGGTTCCGTACGTAATACCGGCATTCATGCTGCAGGTATCATCATTGCACCTAAAGACCTTACAGAACTAATTCCGGTTTGTACTGCGAAAGACTCATCACTTTGGGTCACCCAGATTGAAGGCAGTGTTATTGAAGAAGCAGGCGTTATAAAAATGGACTTTCTGGGTCTGCGGACACTCAATGTTCTTAAAACAGCGCTTGAATTAATAAAGCTGAATTACGGAATTTCAATTGACATCGACACGATTCCTCTTAACGACGAAAAAACTTTTCACTTATACCAGAAAGGAGAAACCATTGGCACATTCCAGTTTGAAAGTCCGGGTATGCAGAAATACCTGCGCGAACTGAAGCCTGACCAGTTTGACGATCTGATCGCAATGAATGCATTGTATCGTCCGGGTCCATTAGCTTATATTCCGAATTTCATTGACCGTAAACATGGTCGTGAATTGATCAGCTATGATCTTCCGGAAATGGAAGAGTATCTGAAAGAAACCTATGGAATTACTGTATACCAGGAACAGGTAATGTTGCTGGCTCAGAAGCTTGCGGGATTCAGTAAAGGAGATGCCGATGTTCTGCGTAAGGCAATGGGTAAGAAGCAGAAATAAGTACTGGATAAAATGAAAGGCCAGTTTGTAAAGGGTGCGGGTGAAAAAGGATTTCCTGTAGAAAAGCTTGAAAAAATCTGGACGGACTGGGAAGCATTTGCACAATATGCATTTAATAAATCGCATTCAACCTGTTATGCTTTTGTCGCTTATCAAACTGCGTATCTGAAAGCACACTATCCCGCTGAATTTATGGCGGCGGTATTAAATCATGCCGGCAATATTGAAAAGATTACCTTCTTCATGGAAGAATGCAAACGAATGGGTTTGAAAGTTTTGGGGCCGGACATTAATGAATCGCTTAAAGGGTTTGCTGTTAATAACAAAGGCGAAATACGAATTGGATTGGGCGGATTAAAAGGTGTTGGTGAAGCTGCTGTTGAAGCAATCATTGAAGAAAGAAAAAAAAGAGGGCCTTTTAAAACAATTTTTGATCTGGTAAAAAGAGTTAATCAACGAACTGCAAATAAAAAATCACTCGAGAGCCTTGCAACAGCCGGCGCATTTGATTTCTATACAGAATTGCATCGTGCACAGTATTTTCATGTTGCAGAAGGAGAATCTGTTACCGGGTTAGAAAAAATTATCAAATTTGGAAATATCTGGCAGAGCCAATCCACGAGCAATACCAATACACTGTTCGGAGATCTGCCGATTATGCATGATATACCACCACCAAAAATCCTGGATTGTCCTACATGGTCTCTTACTGAATTACTGGATAAAGAAAAAGAAGTTACGGGAATGTTCCTGAGCGGACATCCGCTGGACCACTATCGTTTTGAAATGACTCATTACGATATAGTTTCTGTTGCTGTATTTAACGAATTCAAAGAAACGATTGAAGCGCAACCGCAGCCCGGTAAGCCATTCCGGCTGGCCTGTCTTGTAACAGGATCACAGCATAAATTATCACGTACAGGAAAAAAATACGGATTCTTAAATCTCGAAGATTTTACAGGGAAGTTTGAACTTACGCTCTTTGGTGATGTATATGTAAAGTATGCGAATTATTTTGTTACGGGAACCTGTGTGTTTGTAACCGGTCGTTTTGAAAAATGGGAAAGCAGGAATGAATGGAATTTCAGAGTGTCGGAAATCTGTTTGCTTGAAACCATCCGGAAAACACTAACAAGGCAGGTACAGTTGAATATTAACCCAAATCTTTTCACTGAAGAACAATTGTTGTTTCTCGAAAGAAATGTTAAAATGAATCCTGGAAAAGCGAGACTGAAATTTATGATCCAGGAATTAAAGGGAGATAAACAGGTGGTGTTCAACATAAAGGACAAGGGATTTGAAATGAATGACGAAATGGCGGCGTTTTTATATGAAAATCCAGACATGAGCGTGGCGGTTGAAACCCTACCCGCTAATTGATGTCAAAACAGCATTTATTCGAAAATGGACTTAACTTTGTCTATTATACTTAAACTGTAAAATTTATAAAAGCATTAAATACTCTATCAATGGCAAAAGAATTCAACGACAACAATTTTCAGACAGAGGTCTTATCTTCTGAAAAATTATCCATGATTGATTTCTGGGCTGAATGGTGCGGACCTTGTCGTGCAATCGGGCCTATCGTGGAAGAAATTTCAAAAGAATATGAAGGCAAGGTGAATGTGGGTAAAGTGAATGTGGATCATAATCCTGAACTGTCGATCAACTATGGTATCACATCAATTCCTGCTATTCTTTTTATAAAAGATGGTAAGGTGGTTGACAAACTGGTTGGCGCACAGCCAAAGGGTAATTTCCTGAAGAAGATCGAAGCACATATGGCTTAAGGTTATCATACAAACTCATATAAATCCCGGGCTTATCCCGGGATTTTTTTATTTATGAACAGCTTACTGTCTTGTTAAACAATCTTATACCACAAATTTTGTTTTTGCGTTATAACAGAGTCTAAAACTTTCTGCTGATTCATGAAACTCCGTTCCCGAGGAAAGATTATTTTCTTTTTGATCGTTTCTCTCATTCCACATATTTACAGCTATTCCCAGCAACTGGACTGGGGAGAAAAGATCTTTTCAACCAGGGACCCATCGATCTGCTGGGACGGAACATACAGGGGACTTCTGCAACCTAACGGTAACTATGCATACTATTTGAAAGTTAGCTCCGATTGCGGTGTTATCAATGAAAAAGGACTGATAACGTTGATTAAATAGTGCCCAACCTCGACAAAAACACCTCCGAGGTCTTAGTACCCTTTCGCCAGTTCCTTGATTTCTTCTTCGTTTAATGCCCTGCCATAAATCCTCAGGTCATCCAATTTTCCTTTGAAAAGGGCCGGGAAATCTTTTACAAATGCGCCAATTACAAGTTGCCCACCTGTGCATTGTTTCAAAGTATTGAAGTTGCGGATAGTCGCCTGTCTGATTTTTCCATTGATATACATACGCTGACTCCCATTCTCAAAGATGCAGACAATATGATACCAGTTGTTTGCATTAATATTCTGTAATGAATACACCAGGTCAGAAGCAACTATTTCAGTGACTACTGAACAATTGTTATTGTTTACCGGAACACCGAACTGTGCATTGTTGAATCCGGAAAAAACACCGCTTCTTGCATTTACAGACCAGCTCAATCCGCTGTAGCTTTCAGTATTTGAAGTATTGTAAGTTTTTCTTTTACAAACCAGCGCCTGGATATCTTCTGATGCTGTATTATAGTAAGCAGAAATAGTTACGGCTGCAGGTGATAAATTGGAAGCTTCATTTGCAAGTATATAGTCGTCCACACCATCAAAATTTGCAGCAGCATTAGCAGTTCCGGTTTTATCCGTTGTAAAATTCAAACCACCGGAAGCGATACCATGGTTGCTGTTGCCGCTTGAATCAGCAGTATTGCCATCAAATTGATAGTATGCGAGAAGCCCATCTTTCAGATTAACAATTTGCACACATTCCTTGCATTGTGGTTCTTCACAATCTTCTTTCTTGCATGAAAAAAAGGATAAAGTCAGCAATATAACAGAGGATAACATCATTAACTTTTTCATTGTGTTTTTCTTTTTGCGTGGTTTTAAATTTCGATTTACATCCAAAGTGGTACCGGGCATCTGACTTTTTAAAATTATTATTTGATCAGTGTAATTAATCCTTTTTCATTGGTAACTCCGCAGGCCGATTTTATCTTCAGGTAATAAGCGAAATTGCCATTGGGTTGTACGGTTCCTTTATATACTCCGTTCCAGCATTCAGCCGGATTTACTGAATAAAATACCCTTTCCCCCCAACGGTTGAATATGGCAAACTCATATGTTTCAGCACCAATAGCACCTTTAATGCTGATGCAATCGTTCAGTCCATCACCATTTGGTGTGAAAGCATTTGGAATAAATATTTTACCTGCCGGTCCCACAATGATTTTTGCTGATAAAGCATTTGTACATCCGTTTGCATCTTTTCCGGTAACGGTATAAGTTGTCGTAACCTGAGGGCTTGCCAGCGGATTGGCAATTGCTGCATTATTTAATCCCGTGGATGGCGCCCAGCTGTATTCTGTAGCTCCGGAAGCAGCAAACTGAACCAGTCCGCCTATGCAAATCAGAGATTCCTGTGGTGTGAGGGCGATTGAAGGCAAAGGGTTTACAGTAACTGTTACTGTGTCTTTTCCCGAACAGGCTCCTGCAGAGGGAGAACTTACGATGTATGAAGTTGTTTGCAAGGGATT
>JAATGW010000118.1 GCA_015654495.1 Chitinophagales bacterium | reverse complement strand
GACATCAGGAGGACAGGATAGTGAAACTGTTGCTTCACTGCGGCTAAGAACATATGAAAGGCTTCGTCATCGCGACAGAACAGTAAATTATTGGGATTATGAAAGACTGATACTTGATAATTTTCCTGAAATATATAAAACAAAATTATTGCCTTGCACCAATAAGGATCAAAAAAACACACCTGGCCACGTTACTGTCGTAGTTATCCCTGATCAGCGGGGTAATAATATTATTCAACCTAAATGCAGCCAGTTACTGCTTGATCGGATAGAGGCATTCATGGTTACGAAATCGCAACCCGGCATTAAGGTCCACGCAGTTAATCCTACATATGAATCTGTCCACTTTGATTTCTATGTTTCTTTTTTGTCCGGCCTGGATACAGGCTACTATAAACAACAATTGAACAGGGAACTCCAGGCTTTTTTATCTCCCTGGGCATTTGATAAGAAAGACCAGATATACTTCGGGGCAGTTTTTTATAAAACCGATATTATCCGGTTCATTGAAACCCGAAAGTATGTGGATTATATCTCCACATTTGAAATGTATGCTACAGGTGGTGAATCTGCTGTATATGGTATCGGCGGAATGTTTGTCGCTGCATCGGGCGATCTTGAAAACCTCGATGATTTTATTGTTGGAGAAACATTGAGGCCGGCGATTGACGACATGGTTGTTGAGGACAATTTTATTGTTGGTCGGCCTGTGGATGTGGCTGTTGCTTCTTCGCCTTCAGGAATATTGGTCACTGCGGTTAATCACCGGATACGCATAATCGAAGCAGGCGCCACAAGTCGCAGTAGTATCAACGGAATAGGTATAGGATCCATGGCTATTGAAATAGATTTTATTATACCATAATCAGATAAAACATAATTATATGTCGAACCGAGCAATTTTAAAGGGCTTTTTTGGTACAGGTCAGCGACCGACGCAGGGGCAATTTGAAGACCTGATCGATTCTTCTGTTAACCTCACTGAGCCAAACCCGACAACCACATTTAATGGGGGAATCGTGATAGGGAACGTGGGTGTACCTGCAACAGCAGGCGCCATTCAATGGACTGGTATCAGGTTTGAATTTCATAATGGTGCCGGTTTTCAACCACTCACTTTCGGCGGAGCCGCTATCACCAATCCACTGGATATTGGTAACGTGCGGATTGGTAGTACACTCACTGGAGGTGTAGCTGCATTTTCACATCTGTCAAAGTATTCAGACAATGATTTTGGTTTCGGACAAACGCCAGCCGGCGCTACCATCGTCAGTAGTGCCACCAGTATTCTTTTTCAAAATCGTGTTGGTGGTGTTCCTACAAATGTACTTTCTATCACCTCTAATAGAGCGACAATTAATACAAGTCTTCTCATTGGTGTGCCTTCAGGCCCGGCGGTTCCCGGGCCTGCTGCTCTTATCGTTTACGGTGAAGCAAGAAAATCAGACGGAATTGCCTGGACTACCATGAGCGATGTACGTGTGAAAAAAGATATAAGCGTTTTTTCTGAAGGCCTTGACAAAGTCATGCAGATAAATCCAGTTTGGTTCAAATATAAAAATGTCGAAGATTCCGCGGGTGAGCAAGCTGAACAGGTAGGCATACTCGCTCATGAATTACAACCTGTGTTCCCTTATATGATTAAAGAAGTAAAAGCAAAGATTAGTGCCGATGATAAAGAGGAAAGCGATTTGCTCTGCTTTAACGGAAGCGCACTACTATTCGTGGTGATTAATGCGATCAAAGAATTGAATACCCGGTTGCAACGCCTCGAAGCAACAATAACAAAACAGCATAATTAAGATGGAAAAAATAAAATTGACTTTGACGATTGAAGAAATCAACAAAATACTCAGTGCGTTGGGCCAGCAATCTTATGTGCAGGTATTTGAATTGATCAATAAGATACAACTACAGGTTACGGAGCAATTAAGTAACAACACTTAAAAAATTTCTGCCATAGATGGCTCATGTAAAACCTCAGGCGTAATTAGGCAAATTTCAAAAGCTGATTCACATGGCAACAACCTTACGGAACAAAATAAATGAATCAACGGATTATGGGCACATGCGTGAGGCCGGCATTCGTTTATTTGAGTTGTTGACTGGTAATGTGTGGACAGATTATAACACACATGATCCTGGCGTCACCATTCTTGAAGCTTTCCTCTATGCATTAACTGAAACAACTTATAAAGCCGATCAGCCGATACAAGACCTTTTGCAATATTCGGGTTCGTCTTTTGTAACAGCGCCACTTTCACTATATAACAGACCTGTTACCATTTTCGACTTACGCAAAATGCTTATCGATATACCTGGTATCAGTAACAGCTGGGTCGCCGAACAGGAAATGCCGCAACCTCCCTTGTATATTAATCCGGCCACCAAGGGGATTAATATGTCTTCAGGGGACCTGTTGCCAGTAAAAGGATTACTGGACGTATATCTTGAGTTATCCAGTTCAGAGATGACTGCGAGTGATTTTTCGGATGCCGAATTGAATGGTAATATACTTCGTTCATCTGCACCCGTTTCCTTCCCTGTATTGGGTGGTTTTGAATATTATTTTGTTGAGTTTGCTTTTCCTTATTGGGAATCATTTCCTGTTGAATGGCAATCAGCTATTGTGATATTGCCGGGATCTATAATTGTGCCCGGGGGTGTCGTATATAATGCTACCGATAACGTTTTTACCGCTTCGGTCAAGGTCAATTATAATACAACACTCAGCTTCAGTTTCGGTGTGGTTATTAAAATGACTCCGTTCTATACCAGGACGGAGCCTCTGGCCTCATTACAAACCTCCATATTAAATCTTTTAACGGATACTGGTTCGGCTGGCCTTATTCAACGATTGAATAAAAAAATCATTACGATCACTGATTCCATTCGTGGTGTACATGTAAAACTGGCAGAAAATCGGATGCTTGGAACAGTTTACAGTTCTGTCGATGCTGCGCGTATGCAGGAAATTGCTGTGCAGATGGATATCCTGGTGACGGAATCAGTTAATCCTGAACAACTGGTAACAAATATTTTTTTAAATTTAGACAAGTCACTCTCACCATTACCGGCTTCATATTCGAAAGATGAACTGCTGGATCTTGGTTATACTCTGGAACAAATTTATAACGGACCATTACTAAACAATGGTTTTCTGCAGGATAGTTCATTGATCCCACGTTCAGGGGACACGAAGTTGTTTGCATCAGATATTATTAGTGCTCTTACAGGAGAGCGCGAAAGCGATTTTTCTTCTGATAGTTTTAAAGTCTTATCCTTTTCTTTTTCCGGTTATTTAAATAACTATATTATCTCCGGACCTTCCTCCGATTCATTGACACTCGCCAATAGCGAAAGGTACCGGCCGCGTTTTAGTGTTATCAAATCGGATATCCGGTTGTTCCGTGAAGGGAGTGTGAAAGAGATAAAGTACGATAAAAATAAAGTAGTAACTGATTTTAAAGATGCCAGTGCCAGAAGTATCAAAAGGATCAATCTACATCATGATCTAACGGTGGAATTTGATCATACGGCTTCTGTCTTTCCTGATAACAATTATTATTCGCTTCAAAATGATTTCCCGGTCACATATGGTATCGGCAAGGGTACGCTGACTTTCTCGTCCTCAGCAGACCGGATCGCAAAAAGCCGGCAATTAAAAGCTTATTTATTATTCTTTGAGCAGATACTTGCCGACCAGGAAAACCAGATAAATAATCTTTCACAGATTTTTTCGCTTGATCCCGAACTTTCTTCAATGACGCCATCACAACCTTTGTATAGTGTACCCGATATTGCACCACTACTGCTTTCTTTTTTAGGATCTGGAATGAGTTTTGAGGATTTTATTAATGACGCGGCTAATGCATACATGAATGCGTTACGTACTGCTTCTGAATCCCGCGCTCTTTTCTTTCAAAGAAGAAACAGGTTCCTTGATCACCTGTTAGCGAGATTCGGTGAAGATATTTCTGCCTATACTTCACTAATGCTTTCTAAAGGTTTTAATGATCCCACACAAACCATTCCGGATCGCAAGTCTGCAGAATGGAAGGTCCTTCAGGATAAACTTCGTTTACTTAAAGAGATCGGTACGTTGGAAGGAGAGCGGAATCTCGCTCCTGATCATAAAAGATTTATTGTATTGAATGAGTTGAATGTTGGTCAATGGCGATGGGAGATAACAGACCCGGATAACAATATTGTTTTATTAGCGGGAAGTAATCTGCTGGCAGATGCACTGTCCTGTTTTGATGAGTTATTTTCTTTTATCAGTACGATCGGGAATCCAGCTTGTTTTGTAATCAGTGCTGCGGCACCATTCCAGATAACTTTTCATACTCACCCACCTGCAGGTGCAGCTAATGCTGCATCGCCTGTAACGTTTGCAGTATTATCGGATGCACAGGTCCATATTATCCGAATTATTGAATTGTGTTCAATTATCTGGAACTCACAAAATATTTCCGGGCTTGAAAAAAAAGTAACAAGACAAACAGGATTTCCTGAATACCGGCTTCGAAATCTTGTTGACCTCAGCCTGGATGATCTGTTTGTTTTTGGGTTCGATGGCGTACTGTTCAATTTTTCAGCTGATATTGATGGATTTGATAAGAAACTGGTATCAGCAGCAACATTTCCATTGCTGGTGACTGCAAGAACCGTAGCTGACCAGGTAGTAAAAGCAGCAAGTTTTCCAGCTAATTATTCAGCCATTACCGCAGGCCCTTTTATTAACATTGGGATCAGTGATATTTCAGGTTTACTCGCAACAATAACGATTGATAATTCACCTGGATTAAATATTGATAAACGCATAGATGAACTGGTGGTTTTTTTTAGCAGGAAATTTGGTTCTCAGGAAGGATTTTACCTGGTGGAGCATATAGGCTTGTTACCACAGACAACAACTATTACCGGCATTCTGTCCACGACAAATTTTCTTTCCAATCCTTATTTGTATCAGCTGTCCATTATTGTACCTGATGGCACAGATCCAGGTTTGTTAAGCGCACCTCTTCCTACTCGACTGTCAGATACAGACTTCCGTGTATTGCTGGAGAAACAGATACAGAAAGAATGTCCGGCGCATCTCTTCCCGTTTTTTATTTATCCCAATGCGGCACTTATGTCTGATTTCCAGTTATTTTTTAAACGCTGGCGTTTATCGAAACACATCGTAAATAATGATCTGGCAATGCTGGAACCAATACAGTCAGATATTGTTCAATGGATGAATACAAGTAAACCGCAATATCCGGTTTTTATAAATTGAGATAAACAATGCAGCAAAATCATTATATAAAAAAAGAAAATATCGAAATCAGCTTCCCTTCAGAAGCTGCAGTTGAAGATCAATGGGAAACCATATTGGATTTTCACAAAAATGATGGCCATTTGATCATGGCTGAGGTTTTTGATCGTCTTGTACCTGTAAAGAGCTGGGTATATATCGAATCATTAACGATCAACCTTGGTAAATTGTCTCTGTCCTCTTTTCGCTATGACTACCTTGATCTTTTAAGGTCTTCTCTTGAAAAAGCATTAACTGCTATGATTGCAGATAAAGAACATGCAATCCAGTCTGATGCTATATCTGTATGGGAATCTACTATCATCCATTACTTAAAGCACGGATCTTTTC
>JAATGW010000144.1 GCA_015654495.1 Chitinophagales bacterium | reverse complement strand
GTTATGGCCTGCGCAGGTGATGTTCCCACGCTTGAAACGCTGGCAGCCGTTTCCATACTTCATGAAAGAATGCCTGAGTTAAAAATACGTCTTGTCAATGTTGTCGATCTGATGAAATTACAACCGCAATCGGAGCATCCGCATGGATTAAGTGATGCGGATTTTGATTCTTTATTTACAAAGTCCAGGCCCGTGATATTTGCATTCCACGCTTACCCCTGGCTCATTCACAGGCTCACCTACAGGCGAACCAACCACAACAACATACATGTGAGGGGATATAAAGAAGAGGGTACCATTACAACTCCGTTTGATATGACCGTGATGAATGACATGGACAGATTTCATCTGGTAATGGACACCCTGGACAGGTTACCTCAGCTGAAAGACAGTGCCAGTCATCTTAAACAGGAAATGCAGAATAAACTGATTGAGCACAAGGAATATATCATGAAAAATGGGATTGATATGCCAGAAGTGAAGAACTGGAAATGGAAGGATCTGAATGATTGAATGGCGGTACCAGAAAATCCAACTGCATTCCGTGATCTACAAAATTGATGCTGTTTGATACCAGATTCAGATCTAATCGTAAGCCTGTTGTTTGCGGTCGGGTATCTGATCTGAACATGTGCATAAACTGTCACCTCTTTTGCATATGCGTTTTTCCATCCAACCATATCATCACCGATCACGAACGATAAAGATTCCGGAATGTATTATGTAGTTGAAGTGCAAGCGGCGAAGCAGCATAGGCGTCTGTAACAACTTCGATATAGGAAGCGCTATTATTTTTTGCGGCTACAGCAAGTGCGCCGGATAGTTCCCCACAGGTTGTTACCCGGGTTGTAAACCAGTCCCTGCAACCCAGTGCGTGGGGCAGCTCCGCGTACTGCCAGTCGGCGATATCATTATATTCTATGTCCGGGTCGTTACACAGCAATCTTTCAATCAGGTAACCTGAATTGTTCAGCACAAAAATTACAGGTCGTATTCCATGCCGGAAGAACTGTCCTATCTCCTGGGCTGTCATTTGATGCGAACCATCACCGGTAACCAATACTACCCGCTGGCCGGGTGCGGCAATTGAAGCTCCGAAAGCCGCGGGGGTAGCCCAGCCGATTGATCCCCATAATGTTTGATTATGAAATGTGGCACCGGCCGGCATCCGTGCAAATCCTAAACCCATAGAAGCAGTGCCCGTTTCTGCAATCAAAATATCGTCGGGAGCAAGAAATCGTTCCCATTGCTGATAAAGAAAATCAGCACTTATCGGATCGTCTGCTGAAGCTGGGTTTACTTCGGCTACGCCTGATGACAGCTGCATCCGGTTGGATGATTTTTTAGAAACCCGGACGGCAAGGCCGGAAATTACATCGCCAATTTCCACAGCGAAGAAAATTTTTTCGCCAATCTGTACATGGTGATGCCCTATGCTGATTATTTTTGACGGGTCAAGTTTTGCCGTAAATGCTCCGCTATTGAAATCAGTAAGAAGAGTTCCTACTTCCAGAACAAGATCACAACTTTCAACAAACGCGCGGACTTCTTCATTCATCAGTTTACCATCGTACATACCGATATAGTTCGGATGCTGCTCATCGATAACAGATTTGGCCATAAACATTGTCGCAAACGGAAGGCCCGATGCGTCAATAAGTGCCGTCATCTGCGCCTGCTGGCTTGTGCGGGCCACCAAAATTCCGGGAAGAAAACAGGCTGTGCCCGCATTTTCCAATGCATTTAGAATACGACTGATAGCTTCTTCAAGATTTTTCGGGTCGCTGTGCCGCTCGGCCAGGGGCTGAAGGGAACCACTAACCGGCATATTTGCATAGTCGCCGGGAAATGCCATATAAACCGGTCGCCTGTGATAAAATGCTTCAGCTATCAATCTTTCCGTTTCAAACACAGCATTCTGCGGCGTCATCACGGCCCTCGCACAAACTACAGGGTCGGTCATCCGCTGAAACATGCCATATTCCCCATTTCCTAATGTGTGGTGCATCAATGCCCGATTTGACTGCGTAAGCATGTTAGGTGTGCCAACAAGATGAAATACCGGCAGATGTTCCGCGTAGGCGCCTGCGATACCATTAATTGCACTAAGCTCACCCACGCCATAGGTTGTACACACGGCAGCCGCACCCCGGATACGTGCATAACCATCCGCTGCATAAGTTGCATTGAGCTCATTGCAACAGCCGATCCATTTGATCTGCGGATGCTCACTAATTGCATCGTTAATCGGAAAGGAATAATCACCCGGCACACCGAATATATCCGTAATGCCGATTTCTTGCAAACGCGAGAGAACATATTGAATTACTGTAGGAATAGCCATAAGAGCTGAATTATGCTTGATTAAATGAGATTGGTTTGTGTTATCCTGGTGTAAAATTCGGAAGAGCAGGGGGATAACACTATATCCTATGTCTCAATTGATATAACATTTGTTTCAGAAAAAGGTAATATGCTGATACAGGGTGGGGCAGAGCAATAAAAACATCTGCCGGAAAAACACCCTCAAAAGAGAATTAACTGGTACGATCAGGCGTAATTTAATGCGGTGTATCCGATTTAAAATTTCCTTTGAAACCCCTTGCCAGCCGTGGCGGCTTATGTACTAAAGGAGTGAAACAACGACAGCAGAGATAAATAGAGCCTGCTGTTTGAAATAGAATACTTATCAGTTACGGATCTTACGATAAAATTCATATTTAAACTGCAAGCCTTTCGGCTAAAATGGATGAAAACCCCTGCATGGCTGAAGATAAATTTCCCGTTTCTTCATTACCCCGCAGTCGCTGCGCTGTGTCGGGCAGGCGCTCTTTCCGTATTCCCGTCAACCTCATTCCAAACTCAACGACGATGATATTTATGGACAGATAGACGGTAAGGCGGTAAAGGCGGAAAGGAACGGTAAAAAGAGCGTTTTACTAATGACATTGTCGAAATTAAACAGGAACAAGATTTTCATCAAAATACAAAATCTTAGCTCATATGACTTAATCAGCAGGCCCTAAATAGGTTTAGCCTTTTTCAATTAATCAATTGTTGCGGATCCGCGAGCCAACTACATGCCGGACAAATTTTCCTGATGAATGCCATTTTAGTAAAGGAAGCTTTCTGTGCGGATGTGTCATTTATTAATTCGGCTTCAATATATCGTGGTAGCTCACTTCAGGTCACTAAAAGGCCAACCACATGTTGACTTCAAGAGCCACAGTCGTTCCTGTTATTGTGAATCAATTAAACGATTGTCTGAACTCCAAAGGCGAAAATTTTGTCTTTGCCTTGAAGAATTTGCTGAATGATTGCAAATGTTCAAACCCTAGTCCATAAGCAATTTCACTAACTGTTAAATCGGTTGCAGATAATTTTTCTTTTGCCTGTTCAAGCAGCTTGTCGTGGATATGTTGCTGAGCGCTTTGTCCTGTTAATACCCGCAACAGGTTACTCAGGTACTTTGGCGATACGTTTAATTGTTCTGCGATATATTGAACGGTTGGTAACCCCCTTTTTATTAGATCATCACTGTTGAAATAGTTTGCCAGTAATTCTTCCAGACGATTTAAAATCTGATGATTGGTTTTTTTGCGGGTGATAAACTGACGTTGATAAAAGCGGTCTGCATATGTGAGCAATAATTCAAGCTGGGCAATAATTACAGGTTGGCTGAATTTGTCAATATTGGTTTGATACTCATATGCAATATTTTGCATTATGCTTACAATTGTCGCTTCTTCTTTATCAGAAAGAAATAAAGCCTCATTGATCGAATATTCAAAAAATCCATATTGCTTTATGATTTTTGCCAATGGCGTACTCCACAAAAATTCAGGATGAATAATTAACAACCACCCGGAGCGATCTGCCATTTCCTGTACATCAACTTCAAATACCTGACCCGGAGACATCAGAAACAAAACACCTTCATCAAAATCAGATTGTTGCTGCCCATATTTCATTTTGCCTTTAAAATTCCGGTCAAGTAAAACAGCATAGAAATCAAAGACAAAACTGACTTCTGTTTTGCAGGGCAATCTGATGGTATTATAATCTATCACACTGATTAATGGATGTTCGGGATTAGCCAGGCCCATTAGCTTGTGATATTTACTAATTGTTTCTATTCTTTGAATTGTTTTATTTCCCATATTGTACTGAATATCTTATTTGTTTTGTTGCTTCAAAACCTGCTCTATCTTGTTTATTAAATTTTCCGGCTGTTCACGCATAGCGTAATGTCCTCCCTCAAAAGTATAAATTTTCCAATTCCTCGCTTTCGCCCTGTTTAGTCCCATGTGGTCGCTGGCACTATTGCTTTTCCCTTTTATTACTTTTTGAATATAGGTGGAATGAATTTTGCT
>JAATGW010000462.1 GCA_015654495.1 Chitinophagales bacterium | reverse complement strand
GTGCTCGTTATTGCCTGCCCTTGCGCCATGGGACTTGCTACTCCCGCAGCGCTTGCTGTAGGTCTGGGTCGCGCGGCGAGGTCAGGAATTCTTTTCCGAAACACGACATCTTTGGAAACCTTCAGCAATATCAAACAGGTAGTGTTTGATAAGACAGGGACTCTAACAACAGGTCAGTTTACAATTGCTGATTATAAGGTGATAAATATACCAGACGAAGATTTCAGAAATATCTGCTGGTCAATGGAAAAATATGCAGCTCATCCTATTGCTTCATGCATTGTGAAAGCAGTCAGAACAGGCAAGGTGATCCGCTGGAAAAAAGTCAATGAAAAGCGCGGTTCCGGAATGCAGGCTGAAGATATGGAGGGCAATATTTACCTGCTGGGATCATCGAAAATGGCAGAAGGTAAATTCAGCGAGCTCTCCCATAATGTGTACCTTTTCAAAAATGCTGTCTTACTGGGGTGGATAGACCTAACCGACGAAATACGTCCCGAAGCCAGGGAAGTTATCAGCTATCTGCACAGCAAAAAGATTAAAACAATTCTTTTGAGCGGCGATATCCGTAGTAAATCACTTCAGGTTGCGAAAACACTCGGGATCGATGAGGTTTATGCAGAACAAAGTCCGGAACAAAAACTGGAAAAAATCGCAAACCTGAGCAAATCAAGTCCCACTGCAATGGTTGGGGATGGCGTTAACGATGCTCCTGCGCTTGCAAAAGCGACCCTCGGAATTTCCCTGAGTGAGGCCAGTCAGCTCGCCGTGCAGAATGCGCAGGTCATCCTGATGAACCATGGTCTGAAAAAACTCCCTCTCTCGCTTGGCATCGGCAAACATACTTTTATCACGATCAAACAGAACCTGTTCTGGGCGTTTTTCTACAATATCGTTGCCATTCCTGTAGCGGCACTGGGATTTCTTACCCCCGCCTTCAGTGCATTGGTGATGGGCCTGAGTGACGTTGTTCTTGCGGTTAATTCCGTGAGGTTGTTCGTGAAAAAAGTTGTTTAAACAGTTTTAAGAAGAGAAAATAAACGTTTCCAAACCTGACTGTTGCAGTATTTTACATTCTCAGTCAGCGTATTTCAGGATCTGTTCTCCATTGCAATGATCTGAACTTTCATCTGTGGAACTGAAGGAAATTTTACAGCAATACTGGGGATATTCATCTTTCAGACCCTTGCAGGAAAATATCATGAATGAAGTGATAGCCTGCAGGGATGCAATGGCTATTCTGCCTACGGGTGGCGGAAAATCATTGTGTTTCCAGGTTCCGGCAATGGCAATGGAAGGAATCTGCCTTGTTGTTACACCGCTGGTTGCTCTTATGCAGGACCAGGTTCAGCAACTTACCCGCCGGAATATCCCGGCCCTGGCTATTCATACCGGAATGCCTTTCCGGGAACTGAAACTTACCATGGAGAGAGCGATTCATGGCCGGTATAAATTTCTTTATGTGTCGCCTGAGCGGCTTGAAACCAGGTTGTTCAGGGAATATCTCCCTGCAATGCCACTTAATCTTATTGCTGTGGATGAAGCCCACTGCATCTCGCAATGGGGCTACGATTTCAGACCCAGTTATCTCAATATTGCCGGGCTGAGAACAGAAAAACCGGATATTCCTGTTCTGGCCTTAACGGCATCTGCAACAGCGATTGTTCAGGATGATATACTTGACAAACTGCGAATGCCCGGCGCCGTTATATTCCGCCAATCCTTTGAAAGAGCGAACCTTTCCTATAGTTGTTTTACCGTCGATTCCAGATATGAAAAGCTGGTTAATATTCTGAAGAATGTGACTGGGTCTGCTATTGTTTATTGCAAGTCCAGGAAAAGAACAAAAGAAGTAAGTGATCTTTTAACTCAGGAAAAAATGACGGCTGCATTTTATCATGCTGGTCTCAGTAATGAAATAAGAAAAGAACGGCAGGAACAATGGATCCGCAATGATGTGAGGGTGATGGTCAGTACCAATGCCTTTGGTATGGGAATTGACAAACCGGATGTAAGAATTGTGGTGCATCTCGACTCCCCTGACTGCATTGAAAACTATTATCAGGAAGCAGGCCGGGCAGGAAGAGACCAGAAAAAAGCGTATGCTGTATTATTGCTTCAACCCGGTGATAAAGAAGAGCTGCGCTCACAGCCGGCTTTAAGATTTCCCGAAATGCTTGTGATCAGAGCCATTTATGATGCTCTTTGCAATTTTCTTCAGATCCCGGTTTATTCAGGAGCTGATACTTCTTTTGATCTTGACCTCAATGAATTTGTAAAATCATTTCGGTTAAATCTGAAGCAGGTTATCTATTCACTTCAGGCATTACAGCAATCCGGGATCGTGACCTATCAGGAACAATTATTTTTTCCTTCTACGGTGTGTTTCACCACCGGCAAAGAAAAACTGCAGGAAATGGAGGCAGCTCATTCAACCTATGATCCGTTGATTAAAGCGCTTCTGCGGACCTACGGCGGAATATTTGACTTTCCCTCACCGATATCCGAAAAACAACTTGCTAAAATGTTGTACACCGAAGCATCACAGATTATAAGCGCTTTAACGGATCTCCACAATGCACGCATCATTAGCTATCAGCCAATGAAAGACAGCCCTCAGATACGGTTTCTTAAAAACAGGGTCCAAACGGAGGACCTCACAATTGATCTGATTTCCTATAACAAACGAAAGGAGATCTATACAGAAAAGGTAAGCCAGATGATCGGTTATGCGGAAACGTCACTATGCAGGTCGGTTTTCACCGGGAAATATTTCGGCGATGCTGAGATCAAAGACTGCGGTATTTGTGACAATTGCCTGAAGCGGAAAAAGCAGCTCACCTCAAAGAAAGAATTTGAACTGATAGCGCAAAAAATCACTGCCCAACTCAAATCAGGGCTGACGGTAAAGGATATCCTAAAATTGAATCCAGAGATAAAAGCTGAAAAAATTATGGAAGTTATCGGGGAATGGGAAGCTGAGAATAAGATCAGAATTACCGACGACGGGAAAATTGAACTAAAAAAAAAGGGCCAGGATAGAAATCCAGCCCGTTTTTAAAATCCAATATCCTATGAAAAACCGGAATAAAGATAAGGCTCTTCCTGATATAACATATACCCTCTGCGTGGTATTTTTTGAAATTTTTTAATTATCTGCGTAACTGATTGACAACTAGCCCAAATACAACCTATTATTTTTTACAGGAATTTGGGTATTTATAGATTTTCAACCAAAAATGCCTTTTTTCCTTCTCCTGCTGGTTCCAAGCCCCAGAGCTCCGAGTAATGTGCGGGTTAAAATGGAGGCCGCGGTACGGCCGGCTTGCTTCACTACAGTATTGTCGAAGATACTTTCTTCCTTTTGGGGCTTTGGCGCTTTTGCCGCTTCTTTTGCAGCTGCTTTTTCTGCTTCCTGCCGCAAAGCATCTCTTGCTGCTTCATTCAGCCTGGCAGTCAGAATTTCATAAGCACTCTGGTTGTCAACAGGTGTATTGTACCTCGCCGCCAGCTGACTCCGGCTCACAAGTTGACTGATTTCTTCATTGGTAAGCGTATCCATCCTTGACTGGGGGGGAATAAGATAGGTGTGTACAAGCGGAGTTGGAATACCTTTTTCATTTAACAAAGTCACCAGGGCTTCGCCAATACCCATTTCGGTGAGTATTTTATCAACTTCATAAAATGAACTTTCGGGAAAATTCTCAGCAGCCTGCCGGATGGTTTTCCGGTCTGCTGCGGTAAATGCTCTCAATGCGTGTTGAATTTTTAAACCCAGCTGGCTCAGCACAGAAGCGGGTACATCCTGCGGATTTTGTGTACAGAAAAAAATTCCTACCCCTTTTGAGCGAATCAGTTTTACAACCATCTCAATCTGCTGCAATAGTGCCGGGGTTGCTTCCTGGAAAATCAGATGTGCTTCGTCAATAAATATCACCAGTTTTGGCTGATCCATATCTCCTTCTTCCGGCATATCAGCAAATAATTCAGCCAGCAATCCTAACATGAATGTCGAAAACAGTTTTGGCCGGTTCTGCATATCCGTTACCCTAACGATATTGATCATTCCTTTGCCGTCAGGGCCGATCCGCATCAGGTCGTTGATATCAAAGGAGGGTTCACCAAAAAAAAGATCTGCTCCCTGTTGCTGCAATTCAATCACTTTCCTGAGGATTGTACCTGTGGAGGTAGTGGAAATTTTTCCATACTCGGCTTCCAGTTCTTTCTTCCCTTCATTGCCTGCAAACTGAAGGATCTTCACAAGGTCTTTCAGATCCAGCAGGGGAATGGATTTATCATCGCAATATTTGAAGATCATCGACACCACACCTTCCTGGGTTTCATTCAGACCCAGTATTTTGGCGATCAGCACAGGTCCGAATTCACTTACGGTACTTCTTAACCGGACACCCGCTTCGTTACTGAGGCTTAATAATTCCACGGGGAAATTACCAGGTTTATATTCTATACCTGCGATCTGTGCTCTTTCCTGAACCTTCGGATTAACAGTTCCGGGTTCGGCAATTCCGCTCAGATCTCCTTTGATATCCATCATCAGCACTGGCACACTTGCATTGCTCAACCCTTCGGCCAGCACCTGGAGCGTTTTCGTTTTACCGGTACCGGTAGCCCCAGCGATTAAGCCATGTCTGTTAAGGGTTCGTAACGGCAGGGAAACATAAGTTCCCGGCACAACCTGGCCGCCAACCATGGCGGCACCCAAACGGAAAGACTGACCTTTAAAAGTATAACCCTCAGTAATCAATTTTGAAAATTCTTCACCGGAAGCCATCTTGTTTATTTATTGTTGGTTTAATCGGTTTAAAACCCTTTCAGAACTATCAAATAAAAGATAATTGATTTACATCAACATTAGAGATCCTCTTCCCTTTCCAACATGAGAATTGCACTCTGCGGGGCGATAAAATATTTTTCTCCTGCATACATTACCTCGGTCACACCACTCAAAAGAAAGATGGCAAGATCACCTTCCTTTGCCTGCAGGGGAACATATTTCACCTGGTCTTCTTCTGTTTTCCAGGGCTCATTGTCAACCGTAACGGGTATGGCATAGCCTGGCCCGGTTTTTATAACATATCCTTGCTGAACTTTTTCTTTCTCCTGAACTCCAGGTGGGAGATAAAGGCCACTCTGCGTTTTTTCGTCAGGTTTTGCAGGGCGGATCAGCACCCGGTCACCTATCACGATCAGTTTTTTAAAAGTATTTTCAGATGTCACTTGCATAATTCAGGCATATTTGATAAATCAAAATTACGGTACAGATATTTTATCTAGCTTTAAAGAGTCGCTGCAGATAAAATTTTGTTTAACAAAATTTTATTGACTTCGCTATATAGCTATCGTCTTAAATATTGTTATTTGTTTAAAATCTTGAAGCATGTCAACAGAAGTTATAACCAAACCGAAGATCCTTCTTTGCGAGGATGACACCAATCTGGGTATGGTTTTGAAAAATTATCTGGAACTTAACGATTACGAAGTAGTTCTGGAGAGAGATGGCAGGCTCGGGCTTGCAGCTTTTCAACGCGAAAAATTTGATCTCTGCCTGCTGGACGTAATGATGCCGCATGTAGATGGTTTTACTCTCGCAGAAGATATCCGCGATATCAATCCTGATATTCCTCTGTTCTTTCTGTCGGCAAAAACGATGAAAGAAGATATCATTCAGGGGTACAAACTAGGCGCAGATGATTATATCACAAAACCATTTGACAGCGAGGTTCTGCTTTTGAAAATAAAAGCAATCCTTAAACGCAATGAGGAGCTTAATAAAGAATCGGCAAATATTGAATTTGATCTTAATCAATATCATTTTAATCCGAAACTGCGTGAACTATCACATGGCGGCAAAACACAAACTCTTTCACCCAAAGAGAATGAATTGCTGAAAATGCTGAGTGAATATAAAAATGACCTTTTGCCGAGAGAAATTGCACTCAAGAAAATCTGGGGAAGTGATACCTATTTCAATGGCCGCAGTATGGATGTTTATATTGCCAAACTCAGAAAGTATCTTAAAGATGATACACAGATTGAGATTGTCAATATTCATGGCAATGGATTCAGGCTTGTAGTGCCAGCTTAAATAATTTTCAGAATTAACAAATTCAGAACCCTGCTTCCGGCAGGGTTCTTTATTAGGAACCTGAAATATCTGTAAGATCCTTAAGAGGAATATCTATAACCACCGTAGTTCCATTGCTGTTTAGAATCGTAAGCCAGCCATTGAGATTATCGACGCGTTTTCTCATGTTGGATAACCCATGACTCCCGGCTTTGAGTTGAGAAAGGTCGATTCCACGGCCATTATCGCTTACTTCAATATGTAACTTTTCAGTGATTGAAATGATTATATGTACTGTTGTGGCCTGTGCATGCTTTGCAATATTATTCAACGCTTCCTTTACAAGCAAAAAGACACTTCGTCTTTTATTACCCATCACAGGGAGATCAGGAATCAGTTCAGGCAGATTTACATCACATCTGATCTCAAAATCATCCAGATATGAAACGGCATATTGCCTGGTGTAAGCTATCAGACTTTGCAGGTTGTCGTGATTGATATTTAATGCCCATACTATTTCATTCATCTTCTGAATGAGCTCATTGGAAGATGCTGAAATTTTTCCAAAAAAAGCGCGGCTGGTTTCGTCATGACTCTTATCCTTATTCATCTCGCTTAACAGGCGGATAGCAGTCAATCCACCGCCGATATCATCATGCAGTTCAGCAGAGATCCTGGAGCGCTCTTTTTCGACAGCCTGCTCTTTTTCAAAAAGAATTCTTTGTTTTTCCAGTCTTCGCTGGATATATGCCCTGATTATATAAAATCCAAAGAGTAAACCAAGAACAATCAGGCTTATCCTGAAACTAACTGTTTTATAGTAGGGTGGCAAAACAACCAGGTTCAGGTTCCATATATCTGATTTCACATGGGCATTCTGATTGTCCGTCAGAATCACCCTGAGTTGGTAATTTCCTGGTTCTGTTCTTAATAAGGGGAGAAGTGTTCCCACCTGGGCTTCTTTCCATTCGGGACTATTTCCCAACTGATACCGGATTGAAATCTGGCGGTTACCCGTGAATGTTAGCGGGCTAAATTCAAGGTAAAGATCCTCATTGTATTTTGTAACAAGGTACCTGTCGCGGTTTACAATGCCGGTCGTCGAATCAGAAAGCATTCGTCCGTTGAGCCTTACTTTAGCCAGGTAGATCCTGGGCTGAAAAACGCTTTGTGAAAGTTGTTGCGGAAAAAATGATACAACTCCGTTTATGGTAGCCATAAAAATTTCGCCTTCATTTTTCACTAACTTCGAAAGCATATTAAACTCATCGGCCGGAAGACCATCGTCCTGGTTGTAGTTGACAAAACTGCCTTTGGCAATATTAAACCTGGATAAACCCTTGTTGGTACTCAGCCAAAGATCTGTATCTCCTACTGCGACCATATTATAAATTGCATCATTACATAATCCATCAGTTGAAGTCAGGTACCTGACTTTTCCGGTTTTCTGATCTAATGCGTTTAAACCCCCGCCATAAGTCGCTACCCAGTAACTACTCCCGTCATCATACAGATCATATACGTAACGGTTACTCAGTCCATTTACAGGGTCTGACTTAATATCCGGAAAATTTCTGAGCATAAAATTTTCGGGATTCAAAATTGAAAACCCATTGTCGTGTCCGATCAGCAGATTATTTTTCCGGTCAGTGGTTAGTACGTTGACTACATTGTCACCGAGGCTTGAAGGATCACCAGGAATATTTTTAAATGTTTTGAAATTCCCGGATTTAAGGTCATATCTGATCAGGCCATTATCTGTTGTGGCAAACCAGATAACATTATCTTTTAAACGGACATAACTCCTGAAGCTTTCCTGAGAAAACTCTATGTGTTTTTTCAATTCTGCCGGCCTTGTCATTTCATAATAGTCCCCCTTTCTTGTCAGCTCAAAAATTCCACGGTCAGATGATACCCACCATTTATCAGTTCCTTCACGATGGAACGAACGATAACGTATAGCCGCATTTGGAATTTCATGTTTTTTTCTGACGGAAATAAAATGATTGGTGATTCGGTTGTAAATCACTACGCCGCCGGAAGTCGCCATCAGGAAATCGTTGTCCACTTCAAAAATGCCGTATATAGAAGAACCACGTAATTCATCCGACGTATTATTTAATCCGGGATACATATTGAATTTCTATGACTCGTTGTGGAAATTCTGCAATCCGTTTTCACCCCCAACCCAGAT